>JANNBP010000549.1:0-15104 GCA_031385555.1 Deltaproteobacteria bacterium
TCCAACGCTTGATGGCCATCGTGCCTCCACCGCGAGTTGTGCTCGTCGGTGAAGCGAGAGGATCACGATCGGAATGAGCTGTCGATCGACTCGGCTAACCGATCGATTTTCTTAAGGCGTCAAACCGATCGGTGCTCTAGCACGTCGTCGATCGCTCAGTGCTCGAGAGCCTGCCGCGAGGCGGTCTCTTCACGCGACTTCGAGTCGATCCAGCTGTTCGCGTAGCTCGACACGCGGTCGAGCACGGCTTCGCGGACCAACGCCATCGCGAGGCCACCGAGCAGGCCGCGGAGCAGGCCCTTCGATTTCCTCGGCGAGCGCAGGAACCCGACGAGCGCGCCGGCGGCAAGGGCGCCACCGACGAAGAGGAGCGGGTGCTTCTCGATCAGGTTCTTCGCGTGCTTGTCGTCGGCAGCCGGCAGGGCCGCGTGCGGCTGTGCCGCGTGCGTCGGTTCCACGTGATCCTCGACCAGCATCAGCGAGCCAACCGCATCAGGAGGTACCCGACGCCGAACGCGATGCCGACGGCCGCGAACGGATGGTCCTTGATCAGCGTGCTGGCCTTGTCGATCGCCTTGCCGCCTTGGTCCGTCACCTTGTGCTGGAGATCGGAGGCGGCGTCCTTGAGCGCGGTGACCTTGTCATGGCCCTGCTCGACGAGACCCTTGACGCTGTCGCGGATCGAATCGATGGGCGTGGTGGCGGTGGTGCCGTTGCCATTGCTGCGGTTGTTCTGCATTTGTTCTCTTTCACGAGCACACCGCGTGCCTGGTTACGAGCGCGCGCGAGATGCGCTCGTGCTGGCTCACCGCTCGTGCTGGCTCACCGTGGCGGTCCAGCACGGCTAGCGACGAACGGTGATCTCGCCGGCGACGTGATCGCGCGAGGCCTTCGGCACCACGGTGCGTCCGAGCGGCGGCGTCCAGCGCGGGGTCGCGATGGGATGCATCTCGGTCGTGCCGGTCTCGAGCATCTCCGGGTCGACGACGACGACCTCCTCGCTGGGCGGACCCGCGGGACCGAGCTCGACGTCGAACTCGTAGTCCTCGACGATCGGAATCATCGGATCGGAGATCTCCATCGACGCGTAGTGCGCCGCGGCCATGTCGACCGCGATCGCGCGGGCGAGCTCGCGAACCTCGACGCCAGTCGGGCGTCGGGTTGGCTGCTTCGCGAGCAGCCGATGAACCAGGTCGCAGAGCTCAGCCGGTGCGTCGCACTGTGCCGCGAGTGGGTCGGCATCGCTTGCGAGGTGCATCGCGACGACCTCGGCGAGCGTGCGACCGTCGAACGGCGGTCGGCCGGCGAGGGTCTCGTAGGCGATCACACCGAGCGCGTAGAGATCGGCTGGGGCGCCGACGCCTTTGCCCATCGCCTGCTCGGGCGCCATGTAGATCGGCGTGCCGGGCGTCATGCCCTCGAGCGTGAACCGGCCCGTCGGACCGAGCCGAGCGACACCCCAGTCGATCACGCGCACCGGGAACTCGCGATCGTCGGCGGGCAACTGCAGGTTGTCGGGCTTGAGATCGCGATGGACGATGCCGCGCACGTGCACCGAGCACAGCACGTCGGCGACGTTCGCCAGCAGCGCGGCGACCTCGTCGGCGGGCAGCTTCTTGTCACGCGACAGCCGGCGCGCGAGCGATTCGCCGGGAACCAGCTCCATCGCGATCCACGGCCGGTGATCCGGCAGCACGTTGCACTCGAACACGCGCACGATGCCCGGGTGCCGGATGTCTTCGAGGATCGCGGCTTCCTGGACCATGCGCGTCGCCATGCCCGGGTGTTTTCTGAGATCGGCGTGCATGACCTTGATCGCCGCACGCCTGGGCAACACCGAGTGCTGGGCCTCGTAGACCGAGCCCATCCCACCGCGGCCGATCTCACGGACCAAGCGGTAGGAACCGATCAACGCTTCGGGTCCAAGGTCGACCGCACGGGGGAGCATGGGAGGCGATGGTGCAGGAATCCTGCCGATCACCATCTCCGGCGAGGTGGTCGCGAGCGTCGCCTGGCACGTACCGTGCTGGCGCATGCGGGCGATGCGAGGGGACGTTTCGACGCTGCGACCGGGTGACCGTGTCTCGGCCTACCTGATCGAGCTCCAGCTCGGCGCGGGCGGCATGGGCTGGGTGTTCCGTGCGCGCCACCAGCTCGACGGCAACGTCGTCGCGCTCAAGGTCCTGCGCGACGACCAGCTCTCCGTCGATCGCGCGGTCGATCGCATGATGCGAGAGGCAGCGATCCTCGCGTCGATCCGACACGACGGCGTTCCGAAATTCTACGAGTGCGGCATGTTGCCCGACGGCAGACCATGGATCGCGATGGAGCTCGTGGAGGGCAGACCGCTCAGCGAGACAATTCAGCGCGGTTCGATGAGCGCCGACGACGTCATCGAGCTCGTCGATAGCGTGGCCGGAGTGCTCGCCGCCGCGCACGATCGTGGCGTGACGCACCGCGATCTCAAACCTGACAACGTGTTCCTGACCCCCGGGTTGGCCTACCCCGTTCGGGTCATCGATTGGGGCATCGCCCACCATCTCGCCGGCACGCGCTACACGGACATCAACGAGGCGATCGGAACACCGACGTACATGGCGCCCGAACAGGCGCGGGGCGGCTCACCGCACGGCACCTGCGATGTCTACGGGCTCGGCGTGGTCGCCTATCACGCCCTCGCCGGGCGGCCGCCGTTCGTCGGTGGCTCGGCGATCGAGATCCTCGTCCAGCACCTCAACCGCCCGGTGCCACCGCTCGCGCCGCGGTGCCCGAACGTGCCAATCGGCCTGATCGAGCTGGTCGAGCGCATGTTGATCAAGCCCGTCGAGACCCGCCCGACCGCGCCCGAGGTGCGCGCGGCGACGCAGAAGCTCAAGACCAACGCGGTGGCGATCTCCGATACCGCGCGGATCTCGCTCGGCTACCTCGACGGTGTGCCTTCGCAGCTCGACGACCACACCGGAGCGACTGCCTCGCTCCGGGCTCCACACCTCGTGAAGACCGGCGCCTGACCGTCGCCTGACCTGGCACCCGGCTTGCTGCATCTGCAGTCATGCCCGATACCGAGCCCTCCGACCCCGAGCTCTCAGAGATCGATCTGTTCGGCGAGAACGACATGTTCGAGGAGTCGCCGACGCACGACGACTTGTTCGACGACGTCGACGATGTCGAGATCACGTACGACCTCGTCGATCTCGACGCTTAGTTAGTACACGTGCTCGTGTCACTTGCTCGTGCACGGCGTGCCACAGATAACCGCACGTTGGCATGCCCAGTCCTGCAACGCCGTTGCGGCACCCGAACGGCACCTCGAACATGATCCGCGGTCGCCGCACTGGCCGCGGGAAGGCATCCTGCTGTTCGAGGCTCGCCCATCTTCCGCGCGCAGCAGACGTAGTTCATGCCGAGGCGGTACAGGAACGCTACGAGCCACGAGCAGTCGGTGATGATCGCGACGGACGATCGCCTGGTGCTCGGCAACGTCGCTGGGTGAGCCCTTGTCGACCGAGACGATGTCGTGCCACTCGTACTCCCTGGGCAACGCCGCGATCGCCGCCTCGAGGAGAGCGAGCCCCGAGATGCCGTGATGATCGCCGGCCGGGCGCCACAGTTCTTCTTCGGATCTGAGGCCGTGTTGGCCGTGATCTGGATGCGATCGAGCACGAACCGGCGCTCCGGCCCGCGGTGTCGATCGACTGGTCGATCTCGACGCCTAGCGAACGATCGGGAGCGTGAACGTGAACTCGGCGCCCTTGCCGTGCTGGCTCGCGACCGCGATCTTGCCGCCGTGGGCGTCGACGATCCCCTTGGCGATCGCGAGGCCGAGGCCGGCGCCACCCTTCTTGGTCCGGCCGCTCCAGTAGCGATCGAAGATGTGCGGCAGCTCGGAGTCAGAGATTCCCGGACCGCCGTCGCGCACCACGAAGGTCGCATCCTTGCCGTTGCGGCGGAGGCCGATCTCGATCGGCGAGCCACGAGCGTGCTTGAGCGCGTTCCCGATCAGATTTGCGAGGACCTGGAGCACGCGGTCGCGATCCGCGGCGACCAGCGTGGGCTCGCCCGGGAGCTGCGCCACGATCACGCCACCGCTGTCTTTCGCGAGCAGCTCGTGATCCTGGGCGGCTTGGTTGACGAGCGCCGCGGCGTCGATGGTGCCCTTGTTGAGCTGCAGCGCGCCGTTCTCGATCTGGGCAGCCTCGAGGAGGTCGACGATCAGCCGCTCGGCGCGGTTGACCGAGCGCTCGATCGCGCCGAGGTAGCGCTTCGCGGACTCGGGACACTCGTCGCGCAACGCCTCGACGGCGAGGCTGATCGCGTGGAGCGGACCGCGCAGATCGTGCGAGACGACCGCGAGGATGTCGTTCTTCGCGCGCGACGCCTGCTGGGCCGCCTCGACGGCACGCACCGACTCTGCTTCCGCACGACCGATCCGGATCGCGAACCGGACGCGGAGCTCGAGCCGGCGCGGTGACAGATCCGACGTGGGAAACACGTCGGTCACCCCGGCGTCGGCGGCTGCCTGGAGCAGCTCGTCGTCCGCACGTGCGGTCAGCAGGATGACCGGAGTCATCCACTGGTTCGCACGCAACTGCCGGGTGAGCTCGATGCCCGAGACGCCTGCGAGGTCCTGATCGACGATCAGGCAGTCGTAGGGCGACCGAGCTTGGACGAGCCCGCTCTCAGCGGCAGACGCCTCGTCGAGCTGGGCGACCGACAGCGCACTCTGTTCGAGTGCGCGACGGACGGCCAGGCGTTCGACGTCAGCTGCCGCGACTACGAGGAGTCGCACGGGACCAGGCATGCAGCCTCTAATGTGGTTCGACTTCGCCACCGGGGCTGGCGCTGGAGGGCACGGTCGGTGGGATCGTGTGCCCGTTCGAACCGTTCGAAGCCGGCTGCGTGGGGATCGGTCGCGAGCCCGAGGCCTGCTCCGTTGACTTGTTCTGATCGTGACGCGGCTCCTCGAGCCGGCGGTACAGCGACCGGCGGTCGATGCCGAGGATGCGCGCGGCGTGGGTCTTGTTGCCGCCGACAGCGCCCAGCACCTGGCGGACGTAGCGTCGCTCCATCTCGTCGAGCGTGATCAGCTCGCCCGGAGATTCCGTCGTGATGACGATCTTGGACGACTGGTGCTCCTGCACCTTTGCTGGCAGATCGTCGACCGTGACCTCGTCGAGGCGGCACAGCGCGACCGCGCGCTCCATGCAGTTCTCGAGCTCGCGGACGTTGCCCGGCCAGTCGTAATCCATCAGCAGGCGAGCGGCGGGACCCGAGATGCCTTGCACCGCCTTGTTGGTACGGCCCGCGATCCGCTTCAGGAAGTACTGAGCCAGCAGGAGGATGTCGCCCGCGCGCGACCGGAGCGGAGGCACCGGGATCGCGACGACGTTGATGCGGTAGAACAGATCCTCGCGGAACCGCTTTTCTTCGACCTCGGTCTCCAGGTCGCGGTTGGTCGCGGTGACGACGCGGGCCTCGAACGGGATCTCTTCATCGCCACCGACCGGGCGGACCTTGCGCTCCTGCAGGACGCGAAGGAGCTTGACCTGCATCTCGATCGGCATCTCGCCGATCTCGTCGAGGAAGATCGTGCCGGCTCCTGCCTGCACGAACAGACCGGCGCGCGAGCGCTTGGCATCCGTGAAGGCACCGCGGAGGTGGCCGAACAGCTCGCTCTCGAGGAGTGGTGCCGGCATCGCCGCGCAGTTGACGGCCACGAACGGCTGGTCGCGTCGCGGCGACAACGAGTGCAACGCGCGGGCGACGAGCTCCTTGCCGGTACCGGACTCGCCGGTGACCAGCACGGTGGCATCGCTATCGGCGACGCGGCGGATCATCTCGACGGTCTCGCGGATCGCCGGGCTGTTGCCTGCGATGCCGTCGATCGGAACGTCGCGATCCGCCGCCGAGCGGAGGCGCTTGACCTCGCGCTTGAGCGACAGATGCTCGAGGGCGCGACCGACGGCGATCGCGAGCGCGTCGACCTTCACCGGCTTGGTGATGAAGTCGTACGCGCCAGCGCGGATCGCGGCGATGGCGGTGTCGAGACCACCCTGGCCGGTCAGCACGATCGGCAGCAGGTCGGGATACCGCTGGCGCAGCTCCTGACAGAGCTCGATGCCGGACATCCCCGACATCTGGACGTCCGTGACAACAACATCGGCCTGCTGGGTCCGAAGACGTTCGAGGCACTGCGCAGCGGAGTTGACGGCGTCGACATCGAAGCCACGCTTGCGCAAGGAGTCACGCAGCAGGACAGCGGTGTCGTCGTCATCGTCGACGATGAGGATGTTTCCGTTCACGGCGAGGTCATACCCTTTCCACGCCTCGTCGCATCCAGGCACGGCCTGGAGCCCTGGCGGCGCGTCAAAGTGCTGGTGCGCGACGGCCTGCAAGCAGGCTGACGACGGCCAGAATCAACGCGACGACAAGGACGATCTTCGCAATCCCGGCGGCACTGACTGCCAGCCCGGTGAAGCCGAAAACCGCCGCGATGAGAGCGATCATGAAGAATGCAATTGCCCAAGAAAACATGGTGATTACTCCAGGCGACTTGCATCGAGACGGTGCAGCGTTAATGCCAGTGTTGTGCCGAAAATTCGCAGACGCGATCGCAGCAGCTTAGCGCGCTTTCCCGTCGAGAAACCGTGCGCATGCGCGCACCGTGACCGGGCGACGCACCATCCGTGCGTTGCCGCTCCCATCCCCAGGATGTCGCGAGAGCGCACGTCGAGTCAGCCACGCGCGAGCGCGAGAGGCGAATTGGGGGGCTAACCCTACGAGAGGCTGTCGCCGGTCCGCGGCATTCCCCGTGCAACACCTCCATCCGTCTCCAACGGCGCTCGACTCGTGTCCCACCCACCCGGGGCGTGTCGCCAAAGACCCCCGCCTTCATGGCGGGTCCCGCCGGTAGCCTCCCCCAAGGTTACCGGCGGTTTTTTTTGGTCTCGATCAGCGCGGCGGTCGCGCGCACCGCCGCGGGTCCGAGAGCGCCGATCTGCGGATCGTCGGGCTGGATCTCACCCGCCCACAGCCGCCGCCACAGCGCGTGAAGCTTGCGCTCGCGAGGCACCTCGACGGTCGCGGTCTCGATCCCTCCGACCCAGGCCAGATCGTCGCCGAACAGATCGAGCATCCATCGACCGGGCGGTAGCTCGTCGAGCGGCGGGATGAACCCGAAGAACGCCGGCCGAACGGGACGGATGGTCGACAGGATCGCGAGCTCGGCGGCGGCAAATCGATCGGTGAGACCGGCGGCACGCGCGGCCTCGTCGAGTCGGCCGCTACCGGCTTCGAACCGCGCGCGGTCGATCGCAGCGAGCACGGAGAGCTGGTCACCGATCGATGACGCGTAGCGGGCCGGGGAGGGAGTCGCGCGCTCCGTGAAGCGTGGCGTCGGCGAGATCAGGTACGCGCGCCCGCGCGGAGCGGCGAACTGGAACCCGATCCGTCCGAGCGAGGGCACATCCGCGCCCGCGATCACCCCGGCGCGCACCGCGGTGCCGACGGCGAGATCGGGGACGATCGGATCGACCGAGACCACCTGAAGATCGGGGCGGGTGCCGGTGACGCGCTGCGCGTAGGCCAGGGCGGCGCGCGACTGCGGTCGCGTGATCGCGAGGACACCGGGACCCGCCGGCAATGCGACCGTGAGATCGAAGGCGACGCGGGCCGGGGTCGGCCCCGGATCGTCGACGGAGAACGCCGGGCCCGAGAGCAGCGCCGCGCCGATCAGCGGCGCCCCGGCGATCGCGGCGATCAGGTGGCGACGCTTTGCACCGTCGGGAACCGCGCGCACGATGCCGCTCGGGATCACGGCGAGGCCGGGTGCGAGCAGCGCGACGAGCGTGATCGGTGCGTGGTCGACGGCCGCGGCGTGCAGCGCGACGATCGCGATCGCGGCGGCGAGCCCACGCGCGTGCGGGAGGCCGGTGACGCCGGCGAACGCGATGCCGAGCAAGCCGGCGCCGACGATCACCGACGCGGCACCGCGCCCGGTCGCGGCGATGGTCGCCGAGAGATCGGGATCGAAGTCTGGAACGTTGCCTTCGGCGCCGAGCCACCAGACGACGACGAGGACACCGATCGCACCGACCCCGAGGGCGAGCGTGTCGCGGGTGCTGCGTAGCCACGCGATCGCGAAGGCCCCGAGTGCGAGGCCGAGCCAGGGCGCGCTGCCGACGACGACCGCGATGGCGGCGAGCGTGGCCCACGCGCGCGTGCGATCCGGTTGGCGCGCGTGCTCGATCGCGAACGCGCAGGCCCACACCGATCCACAGGCCGCGAGGATCGACGGACCGGGAAACGCGGCGGCGTCACGAAACGCCGGCGTGATCGCGAGGGCGAGTGCGGCGGCATAGCCGGCGACGGGATCCTTGGGCAGCAGCGCGCGCGACGCGCGGGCCACCCCGACGAGCAGCACCGCGCCGAGCACGGCGTCGAGCGCGCCGACCCGGAACCACGGCTCGCCGATCGGCAGCTGCGCGGCGGCACCGGCGAGGGCCGAGTACAGCGGGGCGAGCGCCGATTGCTGGAGCTCGCTGGCCAGGGTTGCGTGATCGCTCGCGTTGCCCCATGCACCGCCGGAGGCGCCGAACAGCAGGATCGCGAGTGCGCCGAGGAACAGCGCGCGGTCACCACGATCGAGCCACCGCTGCATCTGCGTCCGACCTTGCCAGATCTCGTGGGTAGTGACCGGCTTCCCTTCGGGAAAGCAGGTTGGATGTCGTAAGATATTCCCCTCGCATGGCGTCGATCCGGATCGTCGACTACTGGATGCGGAGCCCGGCGTCGGCTCCGAGCCACTACCGATCCGTGATGGTCGTGACGGAGAAGTGGGCCGAGCAGCGGGTGTTGATGCGCGCGTACGCGGACAGCCGCGATCAGACCTGCCCGACCATCGTCCTCCACGGTCAGGAGCTCGCGATCGGTCCCGCCGGGACCGATATCAACGGTCCGTGGGGCATCCACGTCGGCGCGCAGATCGGCGAGGGCGACGAGCGCGCGCGAGAGATCAAGTCACAGCTCGAGGCCGCGGCGCGTCGGCTCGCCGGCAGCAAGGGCAACCCACCGCGGCTCGCCGACGAGGAATCGACGTTCGAGCGCGAGCCGACCGCGAACTGGGGGCCGGGTGCGCCCCGCATCCTGCCGAAGCGACAGGGCAGCCACACGCAGCCGCCGGTCTCGTTCGTCGAGAACGCGGGGGCGGCGCGCGTCCCCGTGCACCAGGCGGCGACGATCGTCCCACAGTTCCAGGCCGCCCAACACGGCCCGCAGGCGGCCACTCCCGACCTCCACAAGACCCCGATGCCTCGGCGGCGCAATGTCACCCGACAGCAGCCGACGAACAACGCGCGGACCGCGCTCGGCTACACCTCGGGCTCCGGAGCGCAGTCGGCGCTGGTCCGCCTCGGGCTCACGCCGCAGGTCTCGGCACGGCTAGGCCGGCTGGTCGATCGGGTGGTACCCGCGGATTTCCATATCGATCCCGGCGAGCGCCGCATCCTCAACGCGCTCGGCGAGGGGCCGCTGACGGCGCGCGCGATCGGTCACATGCTCGATCTCGCGGATGCCATGTCCTACATGGAAGAGCTGACCCGCAAGCTCGAGAATTACAACCTCGACCTGGTCGAGCCCGGCGATCCTAACGGCGACGAGCCGACCTACCGTCTCCGCCGCTAGCTCGTGATCTCGTGCGCTTGCTGATCGGGGACAGGATCTACCCCCGCAAGCTGTCGGGATCGTGAAGCTTCTGCGGGCAAACGTAAAACTGCCTGCAGCTTGCGTTCTGTGGGCAGCTGGAGCCGAATTTACGGTTGAGTCCAGACACGCTGCAATCTCCCGCGGTTGGATGGGTGGATCCTGTCCCCGATCCGCGCGCATACGCCGGTGCACGCGCTAGGTCCCACGCGAGCCGTGTGGTAAAGCCGCCAGCCGCCATGCAGGTCAGCATCGAAGACGTTTCCCCCGTCGAGAAGAAGATGTCCGTCGAGATCCCGTGGGAGACGGTGTCTGAAAAACTAGGCAACGCATACCGCGAGCTCGGCAAGGGCGTCGCCCTCAAGGGCTTTCGCAAGGGCAAGGTGCCGCGCCCGGTGCTCGAGCAAGTCTACGGATCGCGCGTCAACGCCGAGGTCGCCTACGAGCTCGTTCGCGAGTCGTTCTTCCGTGCGAACCAGGAGCACAACCTCGCCGCCGTGGCCGAGCCGCGCGTCGAGGAGGCCGCTCCGATCAAGAAGGGCCAGCCCTTCACCTTCAAGGCGATCATCGAGGTGCGTGGCGAAGTGACTCCGAAGGAGTACACCGAGCTGCCGATCGAGCGCCGCACGCTCGCCATCCCGGAGACGGCGGTCGACGAAGCGATCGCGCAGCTCGTTCGCGAGCACACCGAGCTCAAGCCGATCGAAGGTCGCGACGTCACCGCCGCGGGCGACATCGTCGGGCTGTCGGTCACCGGTACGATCGGCGAGCACGCGATCAACCAGCCGCAGTTCGCGGTCGATCTCGACGACACCGAGCGCGAGCCGCTCCCCGGCATGCGCGACGCGCTGATCGGCATCCCACTCGACACCAAGGACAAGAAGCTCGAGATCACGATCCCCGAGGATCACAAGGACGAGACGATCAAGGGCCGCAAGGCCGAGCTGACCGTCACGATCCTCGAGGTTCGCGCGAAGGACGTGCCCACACTCGACGACGAGTTCGCGAAGGACACCGGCAAGGCCGACACCCTCGACGGCCTCAAGGCCGCTCTCCGCAAGGAGCTCGAGGACAAGGAGCAGACCACGATCGATCGCGAGGCGCGCGAGAACGTGCTGCGCGAGCTGATCAAGAAGAACCAGATCCCGGTCGCGTCGTCGCTCGTCGACCGCGCCGTGGAGATGCAGTACCAGCGTCTCCGCCAGATGCTCGGCATGAAGCCCGAGCGCGGCCAGAACGCACTCGCGGGTCTGACCGACGATCTGCGCGACAAGATGCGCCCGGCCGGCGCCGACGAGGTGCGTGGTCAGCTACTGCTCGAGGCGATCGCGGACAAGGAAAACATCGCGGTCACCGACGACGAGATCAACAAGCACGTCGAGGTCACCGCGAAGTCGCGCAACATGGCCGCGGCGAAGCTCAAGGCCGAGTGGCAGCGCGATGGTCGCCTCGACAACGTCACGTACTCGCTGCGCCAGGACAAGGTGCTCGGGTTCCTCGTCGGCAAGGCGACGGTGACCGAGGTCGAGAAGCTGACGGAGCAGGGCACGCCGATTCCCGAGGCGCCGACGCACGGCGAAGAGGGTCACGTCCACGGCCCCGACTGCGATCACTGACCTGATCCCGACTCATTCCGAGGCCTCGCCCTGCGTTTCGAAAGGGGCGCATGCGCGACGAGGGCGATAGACTCCGCGACATGGAAAGCGGACCGACGCACCCGTCGACCTCCGGCACGCGGCACCCGACGATCGCGCAGCTGCGCGAGGCATCGCATCCCGAGGTCTCGGCGCACCTCGCGGACTGCGTGCAGTGTCAGTCGGTCGTGGCGGCGGATCTGGTGGACAAGCCCAGCGCACCGATCCAACTCGATCTGCCGAAGGGGTTGGTCTCGGAGAACGCGTTCAAGTGGCCGGCGGATCCGGTCGCGCGCGGTGGCATGGCGGCGATCTATCTCGCCGAGGACAAGCGGCTCGGCCGGACCGTGATCCTCAAGGCGCCGCGCGAAGGTGAAGAGCTCGCGCCGGGCCTCGCGGAGATGTTCCAGCGCCGCGTCACCGCCGAGGCGCGGATCCTCGCGAAGCTGCAGCACCCGGCGATCGTCACGATCCACGAGCTCGGCAAGTCCACGGTGGGCTGGCCGTTCTGCGTGCTCGAGCGAGTCGAGGGGATCTCGCTGCGCGACAAGCTCGACGAGCTGTGCGAGCAGGAGAAGGACGGCAAGCCGCGCACACGCGAGCGGCTCGAGCTGTTATCGAACCTGGTGTCGATCGCCGAGGCGCTCGCGTACGCGCACGAGCGCCACGTGGTGCATCGCGACTGCACGCCGAACAACATCCTCCTCGGCAAGCGCGGCGAGGCCACGCTGATCGATTGGGGCATCGCGCGCGATCTCGATGCGCCCGCCCTCGAGGGCGATGCCTTGCTCACCGATCCGTCGGCGAGCGGGCGGATGGTGACGATCAGTGCCGGTACGCCGCCGTACTTGCCCTACGCGCAGACGCAGGGCCGGCAAGCCGAGCCGAGCTTCGATGTCTATAGCTTCGGCATCACGCTGTACGAGGTGGTCTCCGGGGTGACCCCGTTCGAGTGGCGTCACGAGGACAGCGAGGCGGGGCGCGGGAAGCAGCTCGCGCGCTTCCTCGAGTGGGCGCAAGCGAACGAGCCGTCGGCGCCGGCGATGCCGAAGGACAGCGAGCTGTCGGGGATCATCGCGCGCGCGATCGATCGCGATGCCGACAAGCGGTTCACGGCGGAGGAGCTGCTGCGCGCCCTCAAGCAGTACCTGACCGGCGATCTCGTGTTCTCGCACCGCTACTCGGTGACCGGTCGGCTCGCGCGCTGGGCGCGCCGCAATCGGGCGGTCACCGTCGGGGTGGTGTCGTTGATCGCCTTCGTGATCGCGGGGGCGCTGGTGTGGGCGCAGCTGTCGCGCCGCGCGAAGGAACAAGCCGAGCTCGAGACCCAGGCCGCCGGGGCGCGCGCCGATGCCGAGCGCGAAGGTCGCGAGGCCGACGAAGCGCAGCGGCAAGCCGCCGATGCGAAGGCACTCGCCGAGCAAGCGCAGAAGGAAGGCAAGGATGCGAAGGCGCTCAGCAAGCGCGCCGACGAGCTTCGTGCTGCCGCCGACTCGAAGCGCAGGCGCGCCGAGGATCTCGAGAAGCAAGCGAAGGGTACCGCCGAGGAAGCGGTCAAGCGCCAGCAGGAAGCGACGAAGAGCAAGGAAGAAGCCGAGCACGAGCGCGACCTCGCTCGCACGGCTCGGATCGACGCGGAAAAAGCGCGCGATGCGGCGAAGTCCGCGCAGACCTCTGCCGAGCGTGCGCGCGAATCCTCGGATCGCGAGCGCGATGCGGCGCTGTCCGCTCGTCAGGTCGCCGAGAAGGAGCGCGAGGCGTCGAAGGCCGCGGCGTCCGAGGCGGAGAAGTCTCGCGATGCCGCGCGCGACGGGCAGGGCGCTGCCGAGAAAGAACGCGATGCCGCGACGGCTGCGCGGATCGCTGCGGAGCGAGAACGAGATGAAGCTCGTCGCAAGATCGCCGAGCTCGAGGCGCGACTGCGCGATCGTCCGCGAGATCCGCCACCGCCACCGCCCGGTGGAGACCCAGATCCCCCATAGCGCGAGTAGGCGCGCCCAACCGGACCGGGTAGGCTTGGTGTTGTCGCGTTCTACGAACACGAGGTCACCGCGGTGTTTGGCTACGAGGAAGGCGACGGAACCGTGATCGAACGCTCGCGCACGTTGGTGATCGAGTGATCCTCCCGGAGTCTGCATGGCGCGTGCAGCCGTGGAAGAACGGCCGTGGCGTGACGCGCGAGATCCTGCGGTGGCCCGACGACTACGACCTTCGCGTGAGTCTCGCCGACGTCACGAACAGCGGCGCGTTCTCGACCTTCCCGGGCTACTCGCGCTTCATCGTCTGGATCGGCCCCGACCCGATCGATCTGAGGGTCCACGGCCAGCTCCTGAGGTTCACAACGGCGAGCGCGGCGAGCCACTTCCTCGGCAACCCCGAGATGGTGGCGTTGTTGCTGGCGGGACCGACGCGACTGTTGAATCTGATCGTCAAGGACGGCGCGTCCTACGACTGGGGCTACAACGTGCCGGTCAAACCCGTGCGCTTCGCGTTCGTGCCGCCGCGTCTCGAAGCGCAGCTCCATGATCCGCCCGAGCGCGTACCCGATCACTGTCTCTGGATCGCGTGATGGCGCGCGTCTTGTTGATCCGGCACTGTCAGACCGACGGCAAGCTCGCCGAGTCGCCGCTCACCGAGCTCGGTCATGCGCAGGCAAGCGAGCTCGCGACGTGGCTGGCAGATCGCGGGGTCGATCGGATCGTGTCGAGTCCCGCAGCGCGCGCGATCGACACGGTGCGCCCGTTCGCGACCTCGGCAGGTCTCGAGATCGAGATCGACGTACGGCTCGTCGAGCGCCGGATGCCTCGCTATCCGTCGTTCGAGACGTTCCTCGAGCGCGTGCATGAAACGATGGAGGATCGTGCGTTTCGCCCCGACGGCGGCGAGACCGGGCTCGAGGTCACCGCGCGTGCGTGGCCGTCGCTCGTCGAGGCACTCGATCGCGACAACGCACTGACCGTGCTCGCATCTCACGGTCAAACCGCTGCGCATCTGCTGCGCGAGATCGATGGTGGCTCTGGCTACGACGTGTGGAAGGCGATGACGATGCCCGACGTGTTCGAGGTCTGGTGTGACAACGATCAGCGCCACTACACGAGACTACGGTTCCCATAGCATCGCCAAGTCGAGCTCGACATCGAACGGAGGAAATCGTCCGCGGTCGTCACCTCCGGCCGATGCCACGACCTGGTAGATCCCTTTCGCGAGGGCGAGAACCTCGAGCGTGCAGTTGAGCGGGTCGATGAACCACACGTGGCTGACCTTCGCCTTTGCGTAGAGCTCGCGCTTGCGTCCTCGATCGATCTTCGCCGTCGAGGGCGACAGTGCCTCGCAGATGAAATCGGGGGCGGTGTCGATCCACTTCGCGCCGCGAGGAATCGTGGGCAGCCGTTCGCGACGCCAACCCGCGATGTCACCGACGACGAAGTCCGAGCCAAACCGAAGCGCGGGTTCGAAGAGCAGCACCCATCCCTTCGCACGATCTCGTGAGAAGGGTGTCAGGGACTGGATGAGATAGGTGACCGCGGTGGCGTGATGGATGTTTGGGCGGCTCGTGATGTAGAGGACGCCGTCGATCAGCTGCGCGCTTTCTCCCTCGGGAACGGACTCCCAGTCTTCGAACGTCGCGTTGCGTTGGACCTTCAGCTCCATCTGCTTCGAGGGTACCGCACGCGGCGAACCCGCGGCGCCAGGTTTTACAAGCTCGGTCACGATCAGTTCTCCGCACCGATCCACTCGGCGATCGAGCGGAACGAGCCATCACCGACGACG
>JANNBP010000217.1:0-9431 GCA_031385555.1 Deltaproteobacteria bacterium
GATGCTGCGGTTCAACGACGAGGACCTCGCCGCGCTGCTCACCGTCGCTGGCTCGGCCGTCAGCGGCGCCGCGCAGTAGCGCGGGGGTTGAGGCCTAGCCCCTGCCCAACGATGCCGGGGGGCCTAGCTCCAACGATGCGGAGGCCTGGCCCCAACGATGCGGAGGCCTAGCCCCAACGATGCGGGCCCTGGTCCCAAACGATGCGGTGCGGGGGCTAGCCCAACGATGCCGCGATGATCTCGAGCCACAGCGTGCGCGTGGCATTCGGCGCGAGCGTCAGCACGCGATCGCCGGTGTTGATCGCGTTGCCCGGGCACGTCCACGGCTCGAGGCAGACGAAGTCGCGACCGGCGAGCGTCCACACCACCCAGTGCGTGTACTCGGCGGAGCCGCGCAGCGTCACCGTTCCGGCCGGCGTGATCAGCGAGGACTCCGTCGAGCCGTGATCCAGCAGGTGGAGGTCGACCTCCTTCTGCACGAGGTCGATGCCCGAGAGGTCGATGGTCTGCTTGGTCACGTTGTCGAACGCGCGCGTCGCCGCCGTCGTGATCGTCGTCTTGGCTTTGTCGGCCTCGGCGACCTGGAAGTACGGATGGAAGCCGACGCCAAACGGCATGGGTGCGGCGCCCTTGTTGGTGATCTTCTGCTCGAGCCGCAGCGTGCTGCCCTCGACCGTGAAGATCATGTCGAACGCGAAGTCCCACGGGAACTGTGCGCGTGTCTCCGATGAAGACTCGAGGGAGAGCGTGGCCGACCCGGCGGCCTGCTCGCTGACCCGCCACGCCTGGTTGCGCGCGAAGCCGTGCTGCTTCATCGAACCGGACTGCCCGCCGTAGCTCCACGTGTCGTCGACGAGCTTGCCCGGGGTCGGGAACAAGACCGGCACGCCGCCGCGGACGTTCTTCGTCCGATCGCGAAGCGAGTCGTCGTCCATGAACAGCACGGCCCTGCCGGCCACCTGAAACGTGCACGCGATCGCACCGCGCTCGGAATCGATCGTCGCCGTGGAGTTGCCGTCCTGCAGAGTGATCTGGTTCGCCACCCTGCCAGCCTACTACCTCTGTTACCGTGAAGATCGGTGGGTCGCGCGCTCGTTGTCCTCGTCGCGGCGATCGGGTGTAGCGCACCCGATCCAGCTCCCGTCCGTCCGTCGGCAACGACGCCGATCGCGCAGGCGATCGAGCTCGGCCTGATGCCACAGGCGATCGACGACCGCGGCATCCCTCATCTGCTCGAGGCGAACGGCTACCTGGCACACGGCGACGCGATCGCCCACATCAACGCGCTGTCGCGGGTCTGGGGCGTCTCGCCGGAGGCGCTGCCCGCGCTGAGTGCGATCGGCGACGTCGGGTCGATCACCCGTGTGCGCCAGGCGCTCGACGGTCTTCCGATCGACGGCGGCGAGCTCCGCGTGATGCGGACCGCCGACGGTGGGCTGGTCGCGGTGAGCGGTGCGCTCGTCGGGGGCGAGACCCCGCGCAGCGCGCCGCAGTTCACGCTGACCGATGCGGGTGCGATCGCGTCGGCCGTCGGCATCGAGATGGTCCCCGATGGCACGCGGTTCCGCGGGCCCGCCGGATCGCTGGCGGTGGCGAAGCGCAGCTGGCTGCGTCGTGGGGGTGGCTTGGTCGCCGGCTGGGTCGTCGAGGCCTACGTCGGCCGTGGCGACTCGACGCACTCCGATCTGATCCGCGCGCTCGTCGATGGCGACGGCCGCGTGCTCGATCGCCAGAGCCTCGTCGCGGACGTCGCGTTCAAGTATCGCGTGTTCGCCAACGAGCTCGATCTGAGCCCGCTCGACGGACCGATCGCGGACGTCTCGCCCCACCCGACCGGCTTCCCCGACGGCAACTTCCCCGCCTTCATCGACTCGACGATCGTCGACATCGATGGCCTCAACCATCCGCCGGGAGGTGGAGCCGGCTCGGTTCCGGACTCGTGGCTGGCGGCGGGTCGCACCGAGACGCTCGGCAACAACGTCGAGGCCTACGCCGACCTCAACGCACCGAGCGGCCTGACGTTCGGCGACTTCCGCGCGACCGCGACGACCGCCGGCTCCTTCGATCGCGCCTACGACACCGCCGCGGACCCGCTGTCGTCACAGGCGCAGCAGATGGCGTCGATCACGTCGCTGTTCTACGTCATCAACTGGCTGCACGACTTCTGGTACGACGCCGGCTTCACCGAGGCCGCCGGCAACGCGCAGGACGCGAACTACGGCCGCGGCGGTGAAGATCGCGACGCGATCCTCGCCGAGGCGCAGGACAACGCGCTCGGCGGCTCGCGCAACAATGCGAACATGTCGACGCCGTCGGACGGCTTGCCGCCGCGCATGCAGGTGTTCCTGTGGAGTGGGCTCGACGAGCACACCCTGGTGATCCAGCCCGCGAATCGCACGCCGGCGCATGGCCTCGCGGCCTACGGCATCACCTCGTTCGACGTCACCGGCGACGTGGTGCTCGCCGTCGATGATAGCGGCGACAGCGATCTCTGCGAGGCGATCACCAACGACGTGGCCGGCAAGATCGTGCTGGCAGACCGCGGCACCTGCACGTTCGAGTCGAAGGCGTTGAAGATCCAGAACGCCGGTGGCATCGGCATGCTGCTCGCGAACAACCTCGACACCAACCCGCCGACGATGGGTGATGACGTCGCGATCACCGAGCCGATCGTGATCCCGCAGCTCTCGATCCTGCAGACCGAGGGCGTCGCGATCAAGGCCGAGCTCCTCGCGGGCACGGTGCAAGCGGTGATGCACCGGCTCGTGGGCCCCGAGCTCGACGGCGCCGTCGATGCGACCCTGATCGCGCACGAGTTCGGCCACTACCTCCACCATCGCCTCCAGCCGTGCAACAGCCGGATGTGCGCCGCGATCAGCGAGGGCTGGGGCGACTTCCTCGCGCTGATGTTGATCGCGCGCGACGGCGACGATCTGACGAAGGCGTATCCGTTCGCGATCTACGCGACCCGGACGTTCTCCGACGACGCCGCGTACTTCGGGATCCGCCGCGCGCCGTACAGCGTCGACCCGGCGATCAACGCGCTGTCGTTCCGCCACATGAGCGCGGGCGCGGTGCTGCCGGAGACGCATCCGTTCCTCGTCTTCGGCTCCCCGCAGGAGGTGCACAACGCCGGCGAGATCTGGACCGCCGCGATGTGGGAGGCCTACGTCGCGCTCCAGCAAGCGCGCGGCACGGCGACGTTCGAGGCGACACGGAACAAGATGGCCGCGTACGTCGTGGCCGGGCTGCTGCTCTCCCCGGTCGACGGCACACCCACCGAGACGCGCGATGCGATCCTGATCGCCGCACGCGCGACCAGCCAGGCGGATCACGACACGCTCGCCGCCGCGTTCGCGCGCCGCGGCATGGGAAGCTGCGCGGTGTCGCCGGATCGGCAGAGCGCGGACTTCACCGGGATCGTCGAGAGCGCGGTGGTCCAGGCCAACGTGATCACGGCGACCCCGACCCTCACCGCCGTCGAGCAATGCGACGACGATGACGTGATCGATGCCGGTGAGCGCGGCCACCTCACGCTCGCTGTCTCGAACATCGGCGGCAACCCGCTGACCGGCGCGACGGCCACGTTGACGACCACCACCACCGGCGTGACCGTGGAGACCGCGGAGCGGACGTTCGATCTCGACGCCCACGCGAACGCCATGCTCGAGTTCGATCTCACCGTCGACGATGCGATCACCGAGCCGCTGGCCGGCGCCTTCGAGCTCGTGATCACCGGCCGTGACGCGTGCCAGACGCCGATCACGCTCGCGATCGCACCGCGCCTCAACGTCGACGATCGAGTCTCGCAAGCGGCGACCGACACGTTCGATTCCGTGGTCACGCCGTGGCAGGCCACGCTGTTCCCGACCTGGCGTCCCACCCGCAAGACCGCGCTCGACGGCGAGTGGCACGGTGGACCGCCGGCGACGTTCTCCGACGGCTCGCTCGAATCGCCGCTGCTCACGGCCGGCGCCGGCCCGGTGACCCTGACGTTCGAGCACAGCTACGCGTTCGAAGCGGACGATGACGAGGCGTTCGACGGCGGCGTCCTCGAGATCTCGCTCGACGGCACGATCTGGCAGGACGTCAGCACCCTCGACGCCACGCTCCCGTACGGTCCCCTCGCGATGACCGGCGTCGGTCAGGCGCTGTCGGGGCGCAAGGGCTTCACGGGGCAGAACCCGAGCTTCCCTGCCGCGGACACCGTGACCGTCGAGCTGAGCGCGCTCGCCGGGAAGCTGTTCAAGCTCCGGTTCCGGATCGCGAGCGACAACTCGAACGCCTCGCCGGGTTGGGACGTCGATAACGTCGCCTTCACGGGCCTCGCGACGACGCCGTTCCCGATCCAGGTCGCGAACGTGCGCCGCTGCCACGGCACCACCCCACCGCCGGATGGTGGCGTCGATCCATTGCCGCCCGGGGACGCCGGGTGTTGCGGAACCGGTGGGTCGCCGGGCGGGCTGCTGTTTGCGTTCGGCGCCCTCGCGGCGATCTTCCGCCGCCGCTAGATCTTCGGAGTGCACCTTCGAACGAAGGTGGCAAGGTGCAGGGATGGCGTTCCAAGTTCAGGTCGGCGATCAGCTGTTCCTCGAAGAAGGTGGCGAAGAGATCGGAGCCGTCCGCGCGGTCGCGGCGGATCACCTCGTCGTCTACATCGAAGCCTCCGGCGACTTCGTCGTCCAAGGCGACTGGGTCCGTGCAGCGCACGACGGCAAGGTCGTCCTCGACGAGTCGAAGATCAAGGACCCTGCCCTGGTGATGGCCGCACATCGCGCACACGACGACGAGGTCGATCCATCGCGCGAGGTGACGAACGTTTGATACGTTCGGTGTGATGGCCGAACCCGAGCTCACCCTGTACGCCGAATCCAGCTGGATGAGTCCGTGGGTGTTCCACGCGATGGTCGCCCTCGAGGAGAAGCAGCTCCCGTACAAGCTCGAGGTCTGCTCGATGCCGCTGACCGGCGAGCAGCGCAAGCGGCTCCAGGAGCGCGCCGTCCTCGGCAAGGTGCCCGCGCTACAGCACGGCGAGCTCGTGTTCACGGAGTCCCTCGCGATCTCCGAGTACGTGGCCGAAAAGTTTCCCTACCCCGCCTCGCCGCGGATCTTTCCCGCCGATCTCGGGCAGCGCGCCCGCTCGCGCCAGGTGATGTCGTTCCTGCGCACCAGTCTGTTCGCGCTCCGGGAGGATCGCCCGATGACCTCGGTGTTCGGTCGGCCGACGATCAAGACGCTCTCCGACAAGGGCAAGGCCGACGCCGACGAGCTGACGCGCGTCGCCGCGTCGCTCGTCCAACCCAAGGCGACGACGATGTTCGACGAGTACTGCATCGCCGATTCAGATCTCGCGCTGTTCTTGATGCGGCTGATCGCGAACGAGGATCCGGTGCCCACGCACCTCGTCGAGTACGCGCTCGCGCAGTTCGATCGCCGCAGCGTGAAGCGGTTCATCGCGCATCTCCCGACCACACCCTGAGACAGCTCCTGCGACGCGGATCGCGAGATCCGAGACGCGCGCCAACCTGGCGCACTAGCAAGTCGGCGAGCCACTGCGACAGCCCCTCGTGTCTCGGTTTACCCGTCACGTTTCAAGCACATGACGCGGTGCTCCTCCAGGTCTGTATGTTGCTTGGCCGCTCCGCATAACGTTCGCTTACGTGGAGATTTGAAATGAAGAGCCTGGGTTTCGCCGCGATCGCGGTGTGTTCGCTGTTCGCCACCGCCTGTACCTCCGATGCCGCTGACGAGCTCGTCGGCCCCGATGAAGCCGAGCCACTCGATGGCAAGGCCGACATCTCCGAGGGTGGCGTGCGTACGTACTTCGAGATCTCGCGCGACATGCGCAAGTGCTCGTTCCCGATGTGCAGCGGGTTTTTTCTCGATCGCCTCAACGCGAGCAGCACGAAGTGCCACGACGGCTCGACGGCCGACGCGTGCTACACGCCGGAGCTCGACTGGTCGGAGTCGGGTCTCTCGCAGTCCGCCATCGACAAGCTCGAGGTCGCGGCGGCGCAGTCGGTCCTCAAGGAAGGCGTCCACGCGATCGTGCGCGGCCGGTTCGCGAAGAAGAACCTGACCACCCCGTCACCGCAGCTCGGTCGCTTCGTGGTCACCGAAGCCTGGCTCTCGCAGAGCGGCTCGGTGTCGTCGGGCGTGTTCGCGAAGGTCGCGGACAACGGCGTCCGTTGCATCATGGCGCCCTGCCCGTCGACCGGCGAGAAGGCACTCAACACGTCGCGCACCGCCGCGATCTCCGAGATCGATTTCGCGGAGTCGGGTCTCGATGACGCCGCGTTGTCGGAGTTGTCGAGCGACCTGTTCGAGGCGCACGGCCTGATCATCGCCGGCGACCGCTTCAACTTCACGCTCAACGGCAACAAGGCGAAGGGCCGCACCGCGACCGCCGTGTATCGCCGCCTCAAGGACACCGCGCAGGCCGAGTGCTTCGTCGGTGGTTGCTCGAGCCAGATCTGCTCGGAGAACGAAGGCGTGATCTCGACCTGCGAGTTCCGCCCCGAGTACGCGTGCTACCAGACCGCGACGTGCGAGCGCCAAGCGGGCGGCGAGTGCGGCTGGACCGAGACGCCCGAGCTCGACGCCTGTTTGGCCGAGATCTAGGGCGATTCCAGTGCGCCGTCGACCGAGCAAGCCGTGATCGGACGCGCACGCGACAGCCTCTTGCGAGTCAGGACTACCCGGGACAGGAGGCCGCGCTGCAGGCGTATCACAACGAGATCTCGCGGCGGCTCGCGGATGACTGGCGGTTGCTGATCGATCGCCGCCGAGATCGATACATTCTTCGCTGTCGCTGCTGCCTGAGCTCGAGATCTGGGAGATCTGAGAGGTGCGACGGTTTGCCCGAGGCTCCGAACGTTGCTCGGTCAGCCTCAACACCAAGGCTATGTCGCGCGTGGGCGTCGACTTCAACGTCACGTTCCTGAAGATCGTCGACCCACGAGGCACCCGAAGTCCAGTCCTGCGATGTCGCGAGCACGCGCTGACACGATCCAACGCGTTGATACTCTGCGTCGCGATACGGGCACGCATCGTGCGTGGCAGGCAGATCGGACGACGAGCACGTCGAGGATGGTGGTGAGGTCTCGGGCGACAACGAGCCGCGCCGAGCGACGACGATCAGCCAGCCAACTGCCGCCAGCTCGACGGCGACTCGGACAACCCGGTCTGCAAACCTACGTGATCTCCCATCGAATCGCCGGACCGGCATCGGTGACAGCTGGAGGGTGACCCGCGACGAGGCATCGAGCGCCGCCGCCAGGTTCCCGCGCGAGCTCGGCTAGAGCTGCGCGCAACCGCCGACCTTCATGATGCGCAGCGAAACCCGACGATCACGTGACGCACGGTTCGCTTGCGCCCGTGAAACCCGGCGCCACGGCCGACGCCCGCGTAGTCGTCCCACGCGGAGCCGCGCACGATCATCTTCTCTGCATCGAGCGGCGTGCTCGTCCATTGAAAGACGTTGCCGGCCATGTCGAACACACCGAACGGGCTCGCGCCCTCGGCGTACGTCCCCACGGGCGTGGTGTCGCCCGGTCCGGCGACCGCGCTGTTGAGCTTGCTCGCCTCGTACGCGTTGCCCCACGGATACGCGAGGCCTTCTTCGCCGCGCGCGGCCTTCTCGAACTCCGCCGCGGTGGGTAACCGGCGGCCGCGCCACGCGCAGTACTTCGCGGCTTCGTCGTGCGTCACCAGCACCACGGGATGATCCTCGCGGCCGTGCGGTGGACGCCCGTCTTTCCAGACGAACCGTGCGACCTGGGTCGCGTAGTCCTGCTGGAAGCCCTGGGCCTTCCACGTGGCTTCATCGATCGCGGGTGCGGGCACGCCACCGGAGGCGACCAGCTCGCCATACGCCGCCTGCGTCACCGGCATCAGATCGATCGAGAACGCGGCGAGTTGCTCGCCGTGGCGATCCACCTCGCGATCGAACCACGTGTGCTCGCGCGCGCCGTCGTGGTTCGCGGTGTGGAGAAAGTCGTCGTACGCGTTCGCACGCTCCTCGAGCGTCGAGCCGGCGATGTAGAGCCCCGCGGGGATCGCGATCATGTGGGCGTCGGCGGCCGTCGAGAGGGGAGCCTTCGCGCGATCGGGCCCCTTCGCTGCCGGTGCAGCGCCGCAGCCCATGGCGAGCACGATCCACCACCTCATTCGACGTGCTCCTGCTGCTCGGCGATCATCTTCGACACGATGCGTGCGAGCTCGGGAAGGTACTCCGGATCGGAACGCAACACGGAGATATCGAGGTGCTCGCCACGAATCGATGGCGTCAACCGCACGGCCGCACCGGCGCGATCGATCAGGATCCGCGCACGCGGAGGGTGCTCCTGGAGATCGATGTGGATGATCGACGAGAACACCGGCTTGCCGCGGTCACCGCGCAGCACCGAGGTCGCGAACACGAACCGGCCATCGCGCGACCACACCGGCCCACTCTCGTCGGTGATCGGCAACCCGACCAGGCGCGTCGCCGGCAGCTCGTCGCCGGTAGTACGCCACGCCGAACGATCGATCCGCCACAGCTCGGCCTGCGGCTGCGCGCCGTGCAGCGCGGGTCGCACGAAGATCAGGGTCGTGCCGTCGGGAGAGATCGCGGGCGACGTGTCCGCCGGTCCCGCGGTCAGCGTCCGGATCGAGCCGTCCGCGGCGCGCTCCTCGAGGTGACTCTCGACCTCGAGCCCTGCCTGCTGCGTGATCTCGGCGTACACGATCGTGCCTGCCGGGCCGAACGTCGGCATCACCTCGTGACCCTCACCCCGCGTCAGCTGCGTGACCGCACCGGCGATGCCATCCGTCATCGCGAGCCGCCACAGATCGAAGTCGCCACCATCGCGGGTCGACGCGAACACGATCGACCGACCATCGCGCGCCCAGATCGCGTGCTGATCGATCGCGGCCTCGGTGGTCAACCGGCGTGGCACGACCTGCGGAGTGCCGAGCAGCGGGGCGATCCACAGGCTCGTCCCCTCGGCGCGATCGCGCGTCGATGCGAACACCACCCAGCGGCCATCGGGAGAGACCGCCGGGTACGAATCGCGCGCCGTGTCCGCTGCGGGTGCGACCAGCTCGAACTGGCGATTACCGGTCTCGTCGATCGCGATCAACCGCAAGCCAGTCGCACCGACTTCTGCGGCGACGATCTGGATCGGGAACGTCTTCGGCGGCGGCGCGGGTCGCTGTAGAGAGCAACCGGCCAGCGCGCTAGCGAACGCAGTCCAACGAAGCAATCACTTCGGGGCTTCGGCGGGTGCCGGGGCAGGCGCCGGAGCCGGAGCAGGAGTTGGAGCCGGAGCCGCCTTCGGCGCGGTTTCCTTCTTGGTCAGGTTCGACATGTTCATCGTCTTCGAGATGTCCTTCACCTCCGGCGTCACGCCCATGGTGATGCCGACGATGATCACGAAGAAGCCGACCGC
>JANNBP010000226.1:0-13782 GCA_031385555.1 Deltaproteobacteria bacterium
CTCTACGTCCGCGTCGGCTCGGCGCCGACGACGGCGACCTACGACTGCCGCCCGTACAAGACCGGCTCGGCGGAGACCTGCAGCGTGACGCTCGCGCAGCCGGCCAACATCCACGTGATGGTGCGCGGCTACTCGACCGCCGCGTCGGCCTTCACGATCACCGGCGCCAAGCAGTAGGCACAGGCGCACGTCGCGCCGCCTGATCGAACGTTGTAGCGTGGGGATATGGCCCGCCCCCGCAGCAAACAGACTCGCGCGAACGCGCCGGTCCGCAAGGCTGTGAAGAAGAAGGCGGCGCCCAAGCAGCAGGCCGCGCCCCAAAAGCCGGCGCCCAAGCAGGCCGCGCCCAAGCAGGCCGCGCTCAAGCAGCAGGCGGCGCCCAAACAGCAGGCCGCGCCCAAAAAGCCGGCGCCCAAGCAGCAGACCGCGCCCAAGCAGCAGGCCGCGCCCAAGCAGCAGGCTGCGCCCAAAAAGGCGGCGCCCAAGAAGAAGGCGGCGCCCAAAAAGGCGGCGCCCAAGAAGCCCTCGCCCAAAAAGGCCGCGACGAAGGCGGCGCCCAAGAAGCAGGCCGCGCCCAAGAGGGGTCCGTCCCCTTCTTCCAAGAGGGGTCAGTCCCCGTCTCCCGCGGCGGCGATCGTGAGCTCGGGTGTACCGACCGCGATCGTTCCCGAGAGTCGATCGTCATCGGGCGCGGTGATGAGCCTGGTCGAATCGACATCGCCAGTCATCGCGCTCCGCGAGTACCTCGACGCCGCCGGGGAGATGACCGCGCAGCAGAGTCAGGTCGCGCTCGGCTCCGCACAGCTGTTGCTGTTGCCGATCGCGCAGGAGCACCGCGGCGGTCCGGAGGTCAAGCAGCTCCTCGATCTCGTGCTCTCGCACTGGGCCGACTTTCCCGACGCCACCGGCTTCCACGCCCAGGAGTTCCTCCGCAATGCCCTCGCGGCGGTCGGTGCAGATCGAGAACGCGTGATCCAGCTCGCGATGCTCGTGCCCGTCGATGCGACGCCCGAGCTGCGCTTCAACCTCGCGTGTGCGTATGCCGTGGCAGGTGAGCGCGCCGCGATGCTCCGGGCCGTGCGCTCCGCGCTGCTCTACGGTTCGTCACCCGAGGCGTTCCTGCGCGATGCTGACTTCGACACCTACCGCGACGATGCCGAGCTGCGATCGATCCTCGAGCGCGCGACGCCGCCCGAGATCTTCGTCGATATTCGCCCGCACGTCGTGATCGTGCGCGCCGCGATCGAGACCGTGATCGAGACGCTCCAGCGCTTCGGCGAGCACGCGAAGCTCGAGCCGCCCGCGACGCTCGAGACCATCCTCGCCGCCGAGCGTACCGGAAAGATCCAGCTACCGAACGACTACCGCGCGCTGCTCACGATCAGCGACGGCCTCGAGATGCTGGATCACCGGTTCCTCGGTACGATCGACTACCGCACCGACACGCTGCTCGCGAAGCGCGCCCGCGACTACCTCGAGATGTCGGCACGCTACGGCGCCCACGGCATCGAGGACTGCGTGCCGCTCGCGAACTGGGGACAGCCGAACGACTGGCTGCTCTACGATCCGTTCGGCCGCTATCGCGGTGGCGAGCCGGGCATCGTGCTGATGCTCGACGCCGACGAGCGAGCGCTCGATGGCGTGGCCGCGGCGCTCGAGCAACTCGAAGAGATCGCGCGCGACGTGCTGAGTACCAACTAGCGACTGAGGCGGACCGCGGCGACCAGCTCGACCGTGAGATCGAGCGCCTCGCGCTTGGTCAGCTCGAACATTCGATCGCCGACGTTGATCACGAATCCATCCCGCGTCTCCTCGATCATCGGCACGGTCCGAGTCTGGACGAGCGAGGTGACCTCGTTCAGCCGCCGGGTCGGTCGCTCTGGTTCCATCATGCGAACCGAATCGACCTCCTGGTCGAATCCGGTGGGTAGCACCGGGGCAGAACTTACGGACGAGTGCGCTTGGTCTCGCTGCGACCGTCTTGCGTGTCGGCGCGGCGGCGACTCGTCGGCAGGTCGCTGCCCTGCCAGATCCAGCCCTTGTGCCGGAAGAACAGCAGGATCACAGCGGCGACGATCGCCATCAGGATCAGCGCGAACGGATACCCGAAGAACCACTTGAGCTCGGGCATGTTGAGTGGGCTGACCTCGGGATCGAAGTTCATGCCGTAGACGCCTGCGATGAACGTCAGTGGCAGCATCACCGTGGACATCAAGGTGAGCGTCTTCATGACCTCGTTCATCCGGTTGCTCTGTACCGAGAGGTACGCGTCGAGACACGAGGTCACGAGATCGCGGTAGCCCTCGGCGATGTCCTGGACGCGGAGGAAGTGATCGTAGACGTCGCGATAGAACGGCAGGGCGTCGGCGGGAATCTCCTCGTATTCGCCGCGGGACAGCCGCAACAGAATTTCACGCTGATGAATCGACGTGCGGCGCAGCTTCTGGAGCAGGCGCTTGAACTCCAGGATGCGCGCGAGCACCTTGCGGCCGCGGGGCGTGCCGGCCTTCTCGATGACGTCGTTCTCGAGCTTGTCGACCTCGCCGTCGAGCTGGTCGATGATCGGCATGTAGCGATCGACGGAGCGATCGAGGATCGCGTGGGCGAGCCACGGCGCACCCTTGGCGAGCAAGCGAGGCGAGTGATCGAGCTCGGTGCCGATGTCGTCGGCGACCAGGCCGTCGCGATCGTGCGTGATCAGCCAGTTCGGTCCGATCAGGATGTCGACCTCGACGAGATCGAGCTTCGCCTGTTGCGCCGAGCCGATGCCGTGGATGATCACGTAGAGGTAATTGGGGAAGTCGTCGATCTTCGGCTGATGAGACGGGCCCCAGATATCCTCGACGGTGAGCGGGTGGATCTCGAGCGCCTTGAGGAGCTCGTCGGCTTCCTGCGTCTTGCGCTCGAGCTCGACCCAGACGTTCTTGCCCGCCTTGATCGCATCGAGGATCTCCGGCCCGTGGGTCGAAGCAACGATCTCCTTGCCCTCGAGAATGCGTGCCAGCACGTCCCTTGAGTATCACCTCACCGGACCGCGTAGGCGGTGGCGGGCACGCGGAGCACGAAGGTCCTCTCAGCGTGTTCTCGCGCGCGTTCCGTCGGTGGACCGGCGAGACGCCGATCGGGTTCAGCCGAGCTGTGCGGAGCGCCGGGTCATCGCCCCGCCCCACCAGAACCCGGTGATCGGGAACGTCACCGCCGCGTCGGGCGCGGCGCCCGCGGAGAACAGCACCGGGACGAAGTGCTCGTGCGTGGGCAGCGACTCGCGCACCCCCGGTGCCTTCGCGCGGTATTGCATCAACAGATCGTGATCGTGCCGCGCGAGCGCGTCGGCGGTCCACAGGTCGAATTCGGACGCCCACGTGGGAGTATCGCGGAGCGAGAGCGCGCGCAGGTTGTGCGTGAGAAAGCCGCTGCCGACCAGCAGCACGCCTTCATCGCGCAGTGGAGCGAGCGCCACGCCCATCGCGAAGATGTCCTTCGGATCCATCGACGGCAGCGAGATCTGGAGCACGGGGATGTCGGCCCCGGGGTACATGCACATCAAAGGAATGTACGTGCCGTGGTCGAGGCCACGTGCGGCGTCATCGGTGTGCTTGATCCCGGCGCCGTCGAGCAACTGGCGGACGCGGGCCGCGGTCTCGGGAGCACCCGGGGACGGGTACTGCAGTTTGTAAAATTTTTCCGGGAACCCGTAGAAGTCGTAGATCAGGGGCAGCGCACGGGTGGCGCCGATCGAGACCGGATGCGCTTCCCAGTGCGCCGACACGACGATGATCGCCTTCGGGCGCGGCAGGACCTGGGCCCACGCGGCGAGCTCTGCCATCCAACCTGGATCCTCGAGGAGAGGCGGCGCGCCGTGCGCCTGAAACAACACCGGCATCTTCGACATTGCTGGCTCCGTACGACGACATCCGAGGGGCACGGCCAGCAGGGTCAGTCCCAGCAAGTCGCGACGTGTCGGATGCACCCGCGCAGGATTCCGCGATCGGCCGCCAGAGACAAGGCCGCTTGGACTGGCGCTGTGGGGAGGCGTGCTAGTGTTTTGATCATATGCGCCGAATGGAATGGCTGCGCCGGCTGGGTGCTGTCTCCGCGCTCGTGATCGCTGCTGGCGGCTGCCCCGGACCGGGTGGAACTGGCGGTAAAGGCAAGGGAACTGGACCCCTCCCGCCGAACGATCCGACCGAGATGAAGTACGACCTGCCTGCGATCCCCGCGAAGATCGAGACCACGCAAAGCGCGCCGACCGACGGCAACTCGCCCGATGCGCGCTCGCCGATGCTCGACATCATGAAGGCCGAGATCGAGCGCGAGATGGCGACGCTCGGCAAGCAGAAGGACCCCGCGTATTACATCGCGTACCAGCTCGTCGAGCAGCGCAGCGTCAGCATCGACTCCGAGGGTGGCGCGATCATCAACGACAGCGACAACGTCGATCGCAAGGTCGATGTCGAGGTTCGCGTCGGCTCGCCCGAGGTCGACAACACGCGCTCGCTCGCCGACGACGGCAACGGGATCAACGGCCCGCTGTCGCGTCAAGGCGTGGCGCCGTTCGGCGACGACAAGCAAGCGCTGTCGAACGCGCTGTGGCTCGAGACGGATCGCCGATATCGCGAGGCCGTGACCGCGCTCGGCTACGTCCGCCAGGACATGTCGACGCTGAAGAAGCAGAAGCAAGAGGCACCCGACTTCTCGCACTCGGTGCCCGAGGTCTACATCGAGAAGCCCGCGAAGCTGACGTTCGACAAGCAGGCGTGGGTCGAGCGCTTGAAGAAGTGCTCCGCGAAGGCGCTCAAGGGTCAGGCCACGCGCGGCAGCTGCAGCGTGAACTTCACGCTGACCACGTCGTGGATGGTCAACAGCGAAGGCAGCCAGGTCCAGCAGTCGTGGACGAACGCGCAGGTCGCCGTGTCGGTCGGGGTGAAGGCCGACGACGGCATGAACCTGTCGCGGCTCGAGCAGCGGTTCGCGCGGTCGCCCTCGGAGCTGCCGCCCGACACCGAGGTCGACAAGATGATCGCCGCGGTGACCGGCGACCTCGACGCGCTACATGCAGCGCCGCTCGCCGATCCGTACGTCGGCCCGGTGATCCTCGAGGGTCGCGCCGCCGGCGTGTTCTTCCACGAGGTGTTCGGTCACCGGATGGAAGGCCATCGCCAGAAGAAGCGCGAGAGCGGTCAGACGTTCACGTCGTACGTCGACAAGGAGATCGCGCCCGAGTGGCTCTCCGTCTATGACGACTCGCAGCTGCTGACGCTCAACGGCGTCAGCCTGAACGGCTTCTATCGGTTCGACGATGAAGCGGTGCGCTCGCGCAAGGTGAGCCTGATCGACAAGGGCAAGCTGAAGGGCTTCTACATGGGGCGCGACCCCATCAAGGGGTTTCCCACGAGCAACGGCCACGGCCGCCGCCAGCAAGGCAGCGGGCTGATGCCGGTGGCGCGCCAGGGCAACCTGGTCGTCGAAGTGACGCGCAGCGTGCCTCGCGCCGAGCTCGAGAAGCTGTTGATCGACGAGGTCCGCAGGCAGAAGCGGCCGTACGGCATGATGTTCACGGACATCTCGGGCGGCGTCACCAACACCGACGCGTTCGAGCCACAGGCGTTCCGCGTGTTCCCGGTGATGGCGTATCGGATCTATCCCGACGGCAAGAAGGAGCTCGTGCGTGGTCTCAACCTGATCGGCACGCCGCTGATCGCGCTGCAGTCGATCCGCGCCGCGAGCCGCGAGGTCGAGACGTTCAACGGATTCTGCGGTGCCGAGTCCGGGTTCGTGCCGGTGAGTGCATCGGCGCCGAGCCTGCTGATCGAGAAGCTCGAGGTCGAGAAGGGGTTCATCCCCGCGGATCGCCCCCCGATCCTCGGTGCCCCTGGAATTTCGGCGACGAAGCCGCCAGATGTGAGGTCGAACCAGGCTCGACCGGAGGTGCGGAAGTGATCAAGAAAGCACTGTTTGTCGCCGCCTGCGCGCTCGCGTTTGCTCCCGCTCTCTACCCCGGGGGTATTGGCTCGCCTGGCGGCTCGCTGGCACACGCGAAGCCGGCACCGCCGCAGCCGAACGGTCCGGGCAGCAAGGCGATCACCGACGACATCCTCGACGCGATCGCCGAGGAGATGAATCGGCAGATGACGCAGCTCGAGATCCCGGGCCAGCCGAAGCCGTACTTGATCACCTACAAGATCACCGAGGTCGACGTCAACGACGTCGCCGCCTCGCTCGGTCAGACCACGTCGAAGCGCAACCGTCACTTCGTCAACCTCGAGGCGCGCGTACGCGTCGGCACGCCGGCGTTCGACAACTCGAACTACGTGGTGCCACAGGCCGAGGAGATCGATGCGGTGCAGTCGATCAACCTGCCGCTCGAAGCGACGCCGCGGATCGCGCGCCGTGCGACGTGGCTGGTCACCGACGCTGCGTACAAGGAAGCGCTGATGCAGCTGCGCGCGAAGCTCGAAGCGCGGCGCACCGGCGGGGTTCGGCAGAGCGATGTCCCGGCGTGGACCACCGAGAAGCCGGTCGTCAGCGAACAGCCGGTGCTCGTGCCCGCCCTCGAATCGCTCGACGAGCTCGAGACCCGTGCGAAGGCCGTGTCCGCGGTGTTCCGCGATGCTCCGCAGATCCGCGACTCGCGCGTGGCGATCACGAGCTACCTCGAGCGCCGCTGGTACGTCAGCAGCGAGGGCTCGAACGTCACCGACACGCGTCGCGCGAGCGGCATCGTCGTCGTGGCGCACGGGCAGGCCGAGGACGGCGAGGGGCTGGCGCAGTACTTCCTGCGCTACGGCACCACCGCGAAGGACTTGCCCTCCGACGACGAGCTCAAGACCGAGTCCAAGAAGCTGAGCCAGCAGATCGCAGATCTGATGAAGGCGCCGGTGCTCGATCCGTATCGCGGCCCCGTGTTGTTCGAGGGTGAAGGCGCGGTCGGGTTGATCCGCTTCATCCTCGCGCCGCACCTCGGCGGGACGCCGGTGCCCGAGGGGCTCGATCCGCGCGAGGCCAGGACGTTCGGTGGGGCCTTCGCCGGTGCCGCGGTGGATCAGCGAATCATCTCGCCGATGCTGTCTATCCATGACGATCCCACAGCCAGGGTTGGTAACGGCAAGTCGCTCATTGGTGGCTACAAGATCGACGATGAAGGCGTCGTCTCGCAGAAGGTCGACGTCATCAAGGACGGCAAGCTCAAGACGCTCCTGACGTCGCGCACGCCGACCAAGAAGGGCCAGCTCTCGAACGGTCACGCGCGGCGCACCGCGAACGGTGGTGCGTTCCACGGCTCGGCGACCAACCTGTTCGTCAGTGGTCGCGGTGGCGTGCCCCGCGCGCAGCTGACTTCGAAGCTGATCGCCGCCACCAAGGCCGACGGCCTCAAGTACGGCATCCTGATCCGCCGGATGGACGATGGCGTGATCACCGCGGCGCCGGACTTCTCGCGTCGCGAGCTGGTGCAGATGGTGAAGTCCGCCGACGTCACGCTGCCGCCTCCTGCGATCCTCGCCTACCGGGTCTACCCGAACGGCAAGCAGGAGCTGGTGCGTGGCTTCAGGCTCGGCGACATCCCGCCGACGGCGTTCGAGGACGTGCTCGGCGTGTCCAACGAGGTCACGACCTACAACTTCCTCGCCGCGGCCGACAGCCAGATCCAGTCGAAGATCAACATCCACATCGGCATCAACGATGAGGGATGGGTGCCGTCGGCCGGCATCGAGAGCGCGGTGATCACGCCCGACATCTTGCTCAAGCGCGTGCAGGTCGGTGGTTCGATCGGTGGCGAGCGGCCCGTGCCGGTCACGCCGAAGCCTGGCAAGTAGCGTTGGACGTACGCGTTCACGCGATCGAGCCGCGCAGCCGGGCGAACGGTCCCGGCGTGCGGTTCGTGATCTGGTTTCAAGGCTGCTCGCTCGGGTGCTTGGGCTGTTTCAATCCGCTGACGCACGCGGCGGAGGGCCCGACGACGCCTGTGGCGGAGCTTGCGGCGCAGCTCGCGGCGGCCAAGGGTTCGGGACACGGTCCCGAGGGGCTGTCGTTGTCGGGCGGCGAGCCGATGCAGCAACCGGCGGCGGCGCTCGCGCTCCTCCGTGCGGCGCGTGCATTGGGACTCTCGACGCTGATGTTCTCGGGTTACACGATCGACGAGATCCGCGCGATCGAACCGGCGGTCGTGACGGAGCTCGACGTGCTGATCGATGGTCGCTATGTCTCGATGGAGCGGCACGCGATCGGGCTGCGCGGTTCGGCGAACCAGCGCATCCACCTGCTGAGCGACCGCTACACGCTCGCCGAGGTCGAGGCCACGCCCGTCGCCGAGATCCGGATCAGTCCCACCGGCGAGCTCTCGCTGACCGGCGTCGATCCACTAAAGCTCAAGCGTTAGAGCTCGAGGACGAACAGCCGGCGGTTGTTGCCGGCGCCGCGAATGCCGATCGCGTTGGCGGGCATCGCCGGACCCGCGTGCATCTGATCGACGTGATAGCGAATGCGCGCGGTGAAGTCGATCACCTCGGTCCAGGTGCCCGATCCCGTCGACTCCGAGCCGGCGGAGCTGGAGAGGTCGACGCAATCGAGCAACACGCGCGTCCCGGATGCATGCGCGTACAGCGTGTGCGGGCACTTCACGTCGGTCGCGATTCGCTCGACGAAGCCACCGCGCAGATCGGCGTGCCACAGCTCGTCGCCCTTGCCGGGTGCGCGGGCGAGGACGTGACCGGCTGCGCCTGCGCCCGCGTAGCCGTCGACGGGCTCGAGCGGAGGTGTCTCGAGCCGTACCGCGGCGCGCAGATCGACCCAGCGCGAGATCGGGCCATCGCCGATCTTGCCGGGATCCGGATCGGCAAGCGTGTCGGCGAGACCCTCGATCTCGTAGTCGCCTGCGCGATCGTGGCCGGTGATGAAGCTGCGTGGCTCCTTCCAGACGTATGTCTCCGTCGGGGTCGCGAGGGCGAGCGTGTCGCCACAGCTCGCGAACGCCCGGCGAAGCTCTTCATTGTGCGCGACCATGAAACGGTGGCCATCGCATGGGAGCAGCGGCGTCTGTTCGAGCTTGTCGTCGAGCAGCACGCCGTCGATCAGCCAGCGGCCCTCGAAGCGCTCGGCGCTGTACATCCCGACCGCCTCTGGTGGAACGCATCGCGCGGGCTTCCCCACTTCGAGCCAGATGTGTTTGCACTCACCCGGCTGCTGCTCGACGAGGCCCATACCCATGTCGAGACCGCGCTCGGCGCGAATGCTGGTCGGGAAGTACGGAAGCGTGTCCTTCAGCGCGACGTCGGGCGAGCTTCGCTTCCACTCGCCGTAGTACGCCTTGTTGTCGGGCCCCATCGCCAGCACCCAGGTCGTCGGCTCGAGCCCGTCGAGGACGATGTCGACCGTCGACGGCTTCCCGTTCGGCAGCGTGATGCGCGGGATCTCGATCGCGCCGGTCGCGAAGTTCAGTACGCCGCGACCACCGTCCTTCGTGATCACCACCTGTTCGTTGCGACCTGGATAGCGCTGCGTGGATTGAAACCGCGCGAGCTCCTTATCGTGCGCGACATCGAGCAGCACATAATGATCCGGCCCGACGTTGGTCATCAGGTTGTTCCCAGCGCTGTACGGGCGGTGATGCTTGCCGCGTACGCCGATCGGCCGAAGTTTCGGGGTGCGCACGGTGAATGCCGCACCCTCACGAACGTCGAGCACCTTCGTCGGAAGTTTCTTCGCGACCGGTGCCACCGCCGGTACGGGCCCCGGCGGCGGTGACCGTGTTGTTACTTCAGGTTCCGCCGGCTTCGAACACGCGCTTGCCACCACGAGCACGCACCACCGAAGATTGACCATGCGACCTAGTAGTCACGCGTGTGTGCGCGCGCCAGCCACCGCTCAAAATTGTCGGGGTCAGCGCATGCCCTTGAAGATCGCGAACAGCAAGCCGAACGAGATCACGCCGACGACCACCATGTAGATCGCGATCGCGCCGGTGTTGTCCTTGCCGGTCTTGCCGTTGAACCGCGCGTTGCACGCCGGGCAACTCACGTGGTTGATGATCTTCGAGCCGATCAACCCGCCCCACCACGTGAAGCCGACGGGATTGGGCATGACGTCGTTACGACACTGGGGGCATTGCATGCCCGCCAGCTTAACCGAACAGCCGGGCCAGCTCGGCAGGCGAATCGACGATGTGGCTCGCTCCGTGGAGCACCTCGCGGTCGCAGAGTCCCCAGGTCACCGCCACGCTCGACATCCCCGCGGCGGTCGCGGTGGCGACGTCGATCTCGGAGTCACCGACGAGGACGCAAGCGGCGGGTGCAAGACCGAGCTGTGCCGCGATCGCGAGGAGCGCCGTCGGATCCGGCTTCTTGGGCGTCCCCGCTTGCTCGCCGAGCACGGGCGAGAACGGCCAGGCCGCGAGGAGCGCGTCGGCGATCGTGACCACCAGGTCGTGTGGCTTGTTCGACAGGATCGCGAGGCGGCGGTCTTTGCTGATGTGGTCGAGCGCGTCTGCGAGTCCCGCGAAGACGGTGGTGCGGCCGTGCGGCGACGAGCGGTAGTGCGTGCGAAACCGCGCGAGCACGTCGTCGAACGCGGCGCGATCGATCGGTGGGAAGTCGTCGATCGAGTCGGTCTGCGCGGTCGAGCCGGCGCGCGAGATCACGGCGCGTGCGACGAGCTGTGCGGCGCCGCTGCCGACCCAGGTGCGGACCTCGGAGTTGCTGTACGTCGCAAGACCGGCGTCGGCGAGCGCGGCGTTGAGGTGGCCGGCGATGTCAGGGAGTGAGTCGACGAGCGTGCCGTCGAGATCGAAGATGGCGGCGCGAGTCGAGCGAAGCGGCATCGGGCGAGAGGGTTCTAGCAGATGGTGACGCCGACGCCGACACTGACGCCGACGCCGACGCGGAAGGCCGACACCGAATCGGAAGTCCGACGCCGACGCCGAATCGGAAGGCCGACGCCGACGCCGACGCCGACATGCGGAAAGGAGCCCAGGAGCTCTGCATGTGGCGCTCGGGTCCAGGGGCGTTGTATGTTGGTAGAGCCGCAGGGCGCTCCCGCGAGCCAGTACCGCCACGTCCGTACGAACAGTCGTACGAACGAGGTCCGTACGAACCGGCGTTCGGACCAGAGCGAAAGGGGGACAGGCGCAGGTCTGCCCGCGACTTCTTCGACCGCGCAGCCTGGTCTGAATCAATCGAACTTCTTCGACACCGTGACGAGCTTGTCGGCCGGCACATCGATCGTCTGCGTATGCGTCTTGCCCGTGGCGGTGTCCCACAGCGTGACCTTGTGCCTGCCGGGTGACACGCGAAGCTGGCGCGGTGTGGTGGCGTTCGCCGACTTACCGTCGAGGAAGATCTGCGCGGGCTTGTTGCTGTTGACGTAGATCTTCCCGCGCAGCGGCTTCGCGGCCGTCTTCACCGTGCTCGCGGCCACGGACTTCGAGGCTGCGGGCCTCGCGGCCGGTTTCGCGTCGGTTGCCGCAGCAGTCTTCGGTGTGGGCTTCGCAGCCGTCTTCGGAGCGATCACGCTCGACTTCGCGTCGGCTACGGTCTTCGCTGCGGCATCCGTCCTCGCGGCGGCATCCGTCTTTGTCGCGGCATCCGTCGTTGTCGCGGCATCCGTCCTCGCGGCAACGGGCTTCGTCGCGGCATCTGCGGCATCCGTCTTCACCTCGACGTCCGTCTTCGCGACATCCGTCTTCGTCGCGGGATCTGTCTTCGCAGGTTCAGCACCGGCAGCGTTGGTTTCGCCAGCCTTTGCTTCAACCGCTTCGGGTCTTGCTGCCGTGCTCGCGTCGGCATCCGCCGCCTTCGCAGTGGGCGTCGCAGGCAGTGCCGTCGCCACCTTCGCAGCGGTTGGCGGCGCCTTGACGGTTGTCATCTGGTTGCGGCCTTCGCCGTCGAACATGAAGAACCCGATCACGAACGTCATCACGAGCGCGACGCCACCGATCAGCGGCGCGAACCGAAGCGCGGTCCCGCCGACCTTGCGTGCATCGAACGCACGCGGCACATCGTCGATCTCGGCGACGCGCTCGACCGGCAGCGTCGCGAACTTCTCGACGAGCTCGGTCATTTCAAACTTCTCGACGCGCACGGTCTCGATCGCCTCGCCGGGATCGCCGACGTTTGGTGCCGGGATGTACGCTGGCAACGCGAGGTGGGGACCGAGAACGCGTGCGGACGGTGGCGCAGCTGCGATCGCCGCAGCGATGGCCGGCGGGAGGCCCGAGAACGCCACCGTCACGGACGCGACCTGCTGCGGGCTCGTTGCGACCGGTAGCGCTGCGACCGGTAGCGCGACTGACATCGGCGCGATGGCTGTGGTCGGCAGGATCGGCGCGGGCACCACGGCTGCTGCGACCGAGAGTGGCGGCACCGGAATCACCGTCGAGCCTTGCACCCGCACGCCCGAATTCGTCGGTGCACGCGAGACCGCGGGAAGTCCAACGGCAGGACCAGCGAGCACGGGCTGCGAGAGAGGATTGATGTCGGGGCCCGTCGGCGAGCGGCCGGCCACGGGCGTGGTCGACAGCAACCCCAACATCGTTTCCGCTCCAGCGCTCGTCGGCGCACGACCCGCGACAGGCTGCGAGCCCGAACGAGTCGGCGTGCGGCCAACCACCGGTGCAGTCGACGGCAGGCCCATCATCGTTTGCGAGCCGGAATTTATCGGCGCGTGACCGACGACAGGTGGCGAACCCAAACGAGTCGGCGTGCGGCCAACCACCGGTGCAGTCGACGGCAGGCCCATCATCGTTTGCGAGCCGACATTTGTCGACGCACGGCCGACAACCGGTGCCTCGAGTTGCTGCGACGGCGCACGACCCACGACAGGCGCAGTCGATGGCAGCCCCATCATCGTTTGCGAGCCACTGTTCGTCGGCGCACGACCCACGACCGGCGCTGTCGACGGCAGGCCCATCATCGTTTGCGAGCCGCTGTCCGTCGGCGCACGGTTGCTCGTGATCGCGCATGGCAACACCGGCGGCACCGTCGTGGGTCGATCACCACGGACGACCGACGGGATCGGTGCACTCGTCGGAGCCCGCCCCGTCACGGTCCTGTTGAACGCGGCGGGATCGACCGGCGCATCGGAGTGCGGAATCGATGGTGTGCCCGCGGCCGGCCGACGTTGCGGAATCGGCGGTGGCTGAGAAGCTGGCGAAGGCGGCGACTGCGAAGGTGAAGACGGCAAGGACTTGCGAACCGGTTGCGTATCGAGCTCGTTCGTCGCCATACAGCCGCCGGCGATGCACCAGGTGAGCCAGCGTTCTTCCTGTAGCCACAAGGGGTTACCTGCTGCTGTCTGGCTAGTTGACCTGCCGCGTCAAAGCCCAAACGATTGGAATCAGCTGGGCCCGGCGGTCACCGCGTTTGCCAGTGCGGAATGACCGCGAAATTGGTCGAACAACCGCTGCGAAACGAACGCCTCGCTGCCACGCCCAGGTCGCGACGAGCAGGTCTCGAGGAGCAGGTCTTACGAGACGACGCCGTAGACGTTCTTGTGCTGCCGCTGGATCTCGATCGAGTCGCGCAGTTTCTCGAACAGCTGGCGCGACGCCGGCATGCCCACGATCTGCAATTTTTTGAAGACCAGTTCGTCAATAAAATTTTTCGCCACCGGTAAATTCTCAACCGGCGCTCCCAGTGGAATGGTGGCGCGAAAGACGGCAACCTTTGCCTGATACCGGATCATGACGGCCACATCGCCGGGCTGTTCAAAAACTTTTACATGTCCGGTTTCATCGATTTTGGCCAGGTCTTTCTCGTTCGACTCGAACAAGGCGCAGGTGTTCGTCCACGT
>JANNBP010000253.1:0-2892 GCA_031385555.1 Deltaproteobacteria bacterium
CTCGACTGGGTCACCGGCGGTCAGCTGGGCGACGACCGCGCGATGGCGAAGCAGATCCGCGACGGATCGCTCGACGGTGGCGGACTGTCCGAGACCGGGTTGATCGAGCTCGTTCCGGAGATGACCGCGTGGCAGTACCCGGGCTTGTTTCGCGACCATGCCGAGGTTGATCGCGCGACCGCGTCTCTCGACGCCAAGATCCGCGAGGGCTTCGAGACCCGCAAGCTCGTGTTCGCGATGTGGGCCGACCTCGGGTTCGCGACACTGTTCTCGACCCAGCCGATCGCTAATCTTCGCGAGCTGCTCGGTCGCGCGACCCTGACAACACCGCTCGATCAAACCCTCGTCGAGGCGATCACCCAGAAGCGCACGACCGCGTGGGCGTTGCCGCCGCTCTACCAGCTCGTGATCGGAGCGCAGCGCGCGAAGGTGATGACGGAGCTGCGGTATCGCTACGTTGTCGGCGGACTCGTGCTGAGCAACGCCGCCTGGTCGAAGCTGACGCCCACGCAGCAGAGGATCGTCCTCGACACGTGCCGCGACTACGAGCCGAAACTGCGGGCGAGCTGGCGCGCGGAGACCGAGCGAGGCATCGCCGCGCTGATCAAAGCAGGCGTCCAGCTCCGCACGTTCTCGACCGCCGAGACCGCGGCGTTCTTCGCGGCCGCCGCGGCCTCGAAGGGCGGCGAGCTGGTCACCGCGATCCGCGCGTCACTTGCCCGGTAGCATCACGGCCTGGAACATCTTCTTGCGGTCGAGGTACTTCCTCGCCGCCGCCGACGAAGGGCGACGAGCGGGGCCGCGCGTCACTTGCCCGGTAGCATCACGGCCTGGAACATCTTCTTGCGGTCGAGGTACCTCGTCGCCGCCGCCTTGACGTTCGCCGTGGTCATCCGATCGAGCACCGGCTTCGGATCGAGCACCATGTTCGGGTCGTCGCCGTACCACGCCGCGCGACCGAGCCAGTCGACCCAGTAGCGGTTCGTCTTCATCGTGACCTCGCGGTCGCGGACGAAGTTCTGTTTGACCTTCTCGAGGTAGTCGTTGCCGATGCCGTTCTTCGCGATCGTGTCGAGCTCGGCGAACGCCGCGTTGACCAGCTTGTCGACGGCACTCGGCGCGCAGCCGAACACGATCGAGAACGTGCGCTCCTGCTTCGGCGAGCGGTTGAGGCGGCCGTTCGCACCGACGCCGTAGACGCCGCCGAGATCTTCGCGGAGCACCTCGCGCAACCGGATCGCCGCGATCGAGCTGAGGATGAACATGTCGCGCTCGTTGTCTCGGCTCCACTTCTCGTCGCCGTGGATCACGATCTGGACGCGTGCCTTGTCCTGGTCCTGGCCGAGGTTCCACGTCTGCTTCGAGATGCCGGCGACGCGCTTCGCACCGTTGTCGGTCTCCTTCTCGCGCTTCGCGTTGCCGGGCAGGGATCCCAGGTACGCCTCGACCAGCGGCTTGAGCTTGTCGAGCTCGACGACGCCGGCGATCACGAACGTGAAGTCGGCCGCGTTGCCGAACCGCTCGCGATAGAAGCCGAGGGCGGTGTCGAGGTCGACCGCCTTGATGTCCGCGGGCTCGGGGAGGCGATGGCGCGGATGCTTCTGCCACAGCGCCTCCTGGTAACGCTTCTGGAACTGAAAGTCGGGCGACGCCGCCTGCTTGGTCAGCGAGTCGATCTCGTTCGTCTTCCAGACCTTGAAGGCCTGCTCGTCCTTGCGGGGCTGGCTCATCCGCAAGTGGATCAGCTGCATGATGGTCTCGAGGTCGCGTGCCGAACCGGAGCCTTCGATCGCTTCGCTGGTGTCATCGATGTCCGTGCCGACGGCGACGCGCTTGCCGGCGAGCGCCTTGTTGAGCGCCTCCGCATCGAGGGCACCGACGCCGCTCAGGCCGACGATCTGGTCGGCCGCGATGGCGGACACGTAGTCCTTGTCCTTGACCGTGTTGAAGCCGCCCGGCGAGAAGCCACGCACGATCACGTGATCCTTCTCGTAGTCCGTCGGCTTGACGATCACGCGCACGCCATTCGCGAGCGTCCACTCGGTCGTCCCGAGCTTGTCGTTCTTGGTCTCCTTCGCCACGGTGCCGGGCCAGGCCGGGTCGTCCATCAGCTTCGCGGCGACGACGATGTCCTTCCACGGCTCGAGGGTCTCCTTGGTGGCATCGTCGATGATCTTGAGGACCTTCGCCTTGTCGGGCATCGGCTTGCCTTCGGGACCGATGATCGCGATCACGCGGTTCTCGGCGCCGCCGAAGCCCTTCGCCGTCGCGTTGATCTCGGCGAGCGTGATCGTGGGCAGCACCTTGAGCCCCATCTCCTTCTCGACCTCGGGACCGGCGACGTACTCCTGCTTGAGGAAGTGGTTGACCAGCTCCGTCGCGTAGTCCTTGCCCTCGCGCGTCGGCGCCTCGATCGCGATCTGCTCGAGGCCGCGGGTCACCACTGTCCTCGCGCGGTCGAGCTCGGACTGCGTGAAGCCGTGCTTCTCGATCCGCTGACTCTCGACGAACAGGCTCTTCAGCGCGGGCTCGGTGTCATCGCCTTTGACCAGCGCGAAGCGCACGAGCACGTCGGCCTCGCGGACGAGGGGCGGGATGATCACCGCGGCCTGCGCGAACGGTGCGTCCGGTTTGCGCCCGATCGACTGCATCCGATCGTTGATCAACTGCTGGTAGAGCTGCTCGATGAGGATCCGGCGGTGATCGGCCGACGAGGCCGTCGCACGCCGCGCCACCATGTTGCCGACCGCGACCACCGTCACCGGTAGTTCCTTGTCGGTCAGGATCGCGATCCGCGAACCGGAGGCCTCGGGCACACCCGCGGCCGGGCGAGGGCGGGGCTTGTCGGCCTTGGGCAGGTCGCCGAACTTCGCGATGATCTGCTTCTCGATC
>JANNBP010000258.1:0-3030 GCA_031385555.1 Deltaproteobacteria bacterium
GGTTCCGTCAGCTGCGCCACCCCCGGTCGTAGAGCTGCGGGGGGGCCCGCGAGCCGCCCGATCGGCGCATCGGGGTTCGCGGGGTGAGACTCGGTGATGGTCATCGCGCGCGGCGCACATGCGACGAGCAGGAACACGCCGGCGAGCGCGGCGACGCGGTTCACGATTTCCCCATCGAGCACGTCCCGGTTGCCAGGTGTTGCGCGTGCGTTCGCAGCTCGCTCTGCAACTTCGAAACGTCGCTCCCACTGGTGAGAAACAGCAGCTTCGCCCCACCATCGATGTCGCTCGTCGTGGCCTTCGAATGCACCCCGATCATCCCACCCGCATGTCCCGCGTGACCGCTCATGTCGTGGCCGCTCATGTCGTGGCCAGCCTGACTGCCGGAACCCATACCGCCCATGTCGTGACCCGCCATGCTGCCCATGTCGTGACCTGCATGTTCGTCGGCGGCTTTTCCATCAGGAAGCGCACCCATCGCCGCGTGGTGGTCGTTGTGCATCTTCGCCATCTCGGCGACACGCTTGCGAACCTCGCCAACGTCCCCCGTCGTCACGAACACCAGTGCGGCGCCGTTATTGGCATCCTCGACGGAGACGGAGGTGCCGGCGACCGCCACGGGACACGACGGATCAGTTGCCGTGGGCTTGGGTGTCTCGATGGGTTTCGTAGGCGAACCGCCGCACGCAGCGACGAGCGTGAAGAGAGACGACAACACCAACGAACGAAGCTCGAATGTGCGCATACGGAGTTCCTTTGCGAGGCACTGTCTACTACCGCAAGTGGCAGACCAACAGCGCACCCGTCCAATTCCAGCTACCTGCGCCACGTAACGAGGTTCGTAGTGTGACCGCGTTGGTTACAGGTGACGAAGTCGCTCACGTCTCGGAGATCCGTGTGCACGGCTGGCTACCTCGTGCTCGGTGCGTTCCGCTCGCCGATCCCGGTCGCCCGGTTTGATCGCCGTCAAGGTCTTCGGCGAGCAGCTCCAGGTCGGGCGAGACGAGCCACAAGGTGCTGGCGAGCGTCCAGCAGCTCGTCGGTCAGTCGCAGGTCCAGCTCACCGCAGGAACGTTGACGCATGCTCGAGGAGGATCTGGGATCAAGTCCGTGTGCACAGCATGCGCGAGATAGGTCACGATGATGCGGATGAGCCCCATCGTGACGGGTGTCGTGCTGGCAGCCGGTGCCGCGATCGCGTTCGGTGTCACCACACCCGCCGTGGCGTGGTCCGGCAAATCGCTCGGGCCGTTCACCACGGCGGCATTGCTGTACGCGGGTGCAGCGGTCGCCGCGCTCGTCTTCCGTGTGGTCAAGGGCCGCTCCGACGCACCCCTGCGCCGCGGCGATCTGCGCCGCGTGCTTGCCGTCGCCATCGTCGGTGGTGCGATCGCGCCGACGCTGCTCGCGTGGGGCCTTCAGCGGTCCGGTCCGACGATCGGCGCCCTGCTCCTCAACCTCGAGGCGGTGTTCACGGTGCTCCTCGCGCGCGCATTCTTCCACGAGCCGATCGGACCGCGCGTGGCATTTGCCGTCGCCGCGATGGCTGCCGGCGGCGCTGCCCTCACGATCGATGCATGGCAGGACGCGAGCTGGGGCTTGCTCGGGCTCGTTGCAGTGGCGGGTGCGACGGCCGCGTGGGCCGCCGACAACACGCTGACGCGACCGCTCGCGGAGCGCGATCCGCTGGAGGTGATCATCGGCAAGGGCGCGATCGGTGCGCTGGTGACGACGACCGCGGCGTTGATCGCAGGCGAGCCGATGCCACCCGGCTGGGCGATCGCGGTGCTGCTCGGGTGCGGTGCAACGGGATATGGCCTCAGCCTGCGCCTCTACCTCGACGCCCAGCGCCGGATCGGTGCAGGTCGCACCGGCTCGGTGTTCGCGCTCGCGCCCTTCATCGGCGCGGCGATCGCGTTTGGCCTGGGCGATCGCGTCGCAGGGACGTGGGCCATCGCCGCTGCCTGCCTGTTTGCCTTCGGCGTCTATCTGCATGTCACCGAGCGCCACGGCCACGGTCACGTACACCAAGCCGCGGACCACGATCACGTGCATCGCCATCCCGACGAGCATCACAGCCACCTGCACGAGCCCGCGTTTGTTGGGGAGCACGCCCACCCACATCATCACGATCACGTCGAGCACGATCACGAGCACGCACCCGATCTCCATCACGGACACGCTCACTGATGACCGACGTGCCAGACGAGCAATCCGCTCGTCGAGGGACGCTGCTCCTGATCGCGCACGTCATCGCGATCTGCGTGGTGATCGCGTACGTGGTGAATCGCTGATTTGCAACGAACGCGAGCGTCGCAATCGAGGTTCGAGAGTGCGATCCGGATCAGACTCTTTTCGAGCTGGGGCGAACGATCGTCTTCGACAGAGCAGCTACTGGGGCAGATCGCAGGCGATCCACTCGCCGAGGAGATAGCGCTCCTCGTCGGTGGGCTTGTTGCCTTCCTGCGGCATCCCGCGGTTGATCACTGCGGGGCCCGCTGCCGTCGTCTCGTCGACGTGGTCGGCGACACCCCTGATCCCGAAATAGGAGTCGAAGTCGTGAAACTCCGGCGCGCCCTGGCGTGCGGCGCCCTCGAGCCCGATGGCGTGGCACCGCGTGCAGTAGTCCTCCATGAACTGCTTGGCGAAGTTGTCGTAGGTCAGCGTGGTGCCGCCCGGCGGGCACACCGTCTCGGTGGGCGGACCGAACACCGGAACGGAGTCGGAGCCGCGGCAGGCGACGAGCAACAGCAGGAGAACGCGCATGGTCCCTCAGAACGAATGAGGGCGATCGGGCTCGCACGCGACCCACTCCGCGAGCTGGCGGCGCTCGTCGTCGGTGGGCTGCGGGCAATCGATCGCGAGTGGACCACCCAGCGTTTCAGGGCAACGCGAGGGCGGCATGAAGTGATTGGAGGCAGCAGGACCGACACCGGCCTGCTCGTCGATGTGATTCGCGACCTGAACGATGCCGATCAGGTCGTCGAAGTCGTGGAACAGCGGCGCACCGTTGCGTTGCGCGCGAGGCAG
>JANNBP010000560.1:0-5096 GCA_031385555.1 Deltaproteobacteria bacterium
GTACTCGAGGGTGCCGAGTGTCTGGCCGGTCGCGGTGAGCTGTGGTGACTGCGGATCGATCGTGTCGCCGCGCATCACCTTCGCGATGCCGAAGTCGAGGATCTTCACGAACTCGGGATTGCCCGGTCGGCTCTCGAGATAGACGTTCTCCGGCTTCAGATCGCGATGGACGATGCCCTGCGAGTGCGCTTCGGCGAGCGAGCTGCACATCTCGGTCAGGATCTTGAACATCCGCTTCCAGTCGAGCGGTGCTTGTTCGTGGAACAGCTGGTGGAGCGACTTGCCCTCGAGCAGCTCCATCGCGATGTAGAGCGTGCCGTCGGGCGTCTGATCGAAGTCGTAGGTGGTGATGGTGTGCGCGTCGCGCAGGTTGCACAGCACCATGCCCTCGCGGCGGAAGCGCGCGACGAGGTTGTCGTCCTTCGTCATCTCCGGGTGGAGCAGCTTGAGCGCCACCTTGCGACCGGTCGCGAGCTGGGTGCCGCGATAGACGGCACCGAAGCCGCCCTCACCGATCTTCGACTCGACCTTGAAGCGATTGTTGAGGACCTGGTTGAGATAGATCTCGTCGCCCTTCGGCTTCGCCTTGACGATCGAGGGCTTCGACGGCACCTGCCTCGGCGCACCCGCGGGCGGCGTGACGGGTGGTCCAGCAGGTTGATTTGTGGGGCGAGCAGCCGGCTTGGGAGCTTGCGCCTTGACCTGTAGCCGGTAGCCGCACACGCCGCAGAACCGAGCATTCGGCTCGAGCGGTGTGTTGCAGGAAGGGCAGTTCATCCCACGCGGATTTTCGCAGAACTCGGAAGCGACCGCACGTAACAATCCCAGAAAACTCCCGCGACTACAAAGAGAACCGCGGCTAGCAGCGTGACAGGACCAGAACGAGGATGACGATCACCAGTGCCATCCCCCCTCCCACGACCGGGACCATCCACGGCGGCTGCTTGGTCTCGAGCGGGGCTGGCGCCAGCGCCTCGACCTCGGCGTCATCGCCCACGAACAGGCGGACCCGAGGGCCACCGGGCCCGAACTCGATGTTGACCGGGGTGTTGCGGGTGACCTGCGTTTCGGTCACCCGGTGCCCCTCGGCGAACGTGCCGTTGGAGCTGCCTAGATCGACGAGGACCCACGTTGCGTCGACGCTGCGGAGCTCGGCGTGGCGCGAGCTCGCGTCGATGTCGCGATGGGGGTCGAACGACACCTCGCACTCGGGGTGGCGGCCAAAACGGATGCGCTCCTCCCTCGCAACGTCAGGAGCCGGAAATTCCTGCCGTTGTCCGCGGCGCGAGCCCGCGATGTGGTCGATCACGACCCGCACGGCGCGATGGTAACGCAGACCTGGGTGCGGGACGAACTCAGCGACCGCCGAGCCACCACGCGACGACACATGCGAGCGCACCGATCACCAGGTACGGCAGCCACGACCACGAGGGCCCGCGGCCGAGCCGCTTGCGGGCCGGCCCCTCTGGATCGACCGGAACCGCCGCTTTCGGAGGGCGAATGTGGATCTGCGAGCGCAGCGCCGGGTGTTGCCCGGTCACCGGGATCGTGGGTGGGATCGACGCGGTCGGGATGCCGATCCGTGCGGCCAGCCGGCGCGCGACGTACGAGGTCGAGGTCAGCGCCGGATCGCCCTCGCGCTGCGGATCGAACTCGCGAAACTTCGGCAGATCGTCGGGATCGGCGGGGAGCAAGCGGTCGCCGCGAAGCTCGCAGACGATCGCGGTGATGTTGTCGGAGCCGCCCGCTGCGCGCGCTGCCGCGACCAGGAGCTTGACCGACTCGGCTACGGTGTGTGGTTGCGACAGCAACAGCGCGAGCGCCGGATCACCGACGAGCCCATGCAACCCGTCGCTGCACAGCAGCACGCGATCACCGTTGCGCACCTCGATCAGCGACAGCGAGGGTTCGACATCGTCTCCCACGCCGAGCGCTTGCAGGATCGCCCCTCCTGCATTCGCGGCATCGTCCTCGTCGTGCCCGGCCGCGAGCAGCGCGGAGTGCAGCGATTGGTCGCGCGTCACCTGCACGAGCTGGCCGGAGCGCAGCATGTACGCGCGCGAATCTCCGACGGTGGCGACGATCAACCGATCCCCGACGATACCCGCCGCCGACAGCGTGGTCCCCATGCCCTTGAGGCCGGGTTCGCGCTTCGCCATCTGATGGACGTCGTGGTTCGCGACTCGCACCGCGCGCCGCATCAACCGCGCGAACACTTCCGGATCCTTGGTCGCGGGGGTCGCCTGCATCTCGCGCCACATCACCTGCGCCGCGAGATCGGAGGCGACCTCGCCGCCTTCGACGCCGCCCATCCCATCGCACACCACCAGCAAGCCGCCACGCGCGGTCTCGACGAGCCATGGCTCGGCCAGGTCGACGAGCTTCGTGTGATCGAGATCTCCGACGAGGAAGCTGTCCTCGTTGTGCTCGCGCACCGCGCCGATATCGGTCGCGCCCGCTAGCTCGAGCTGGAGCGGCTTCTTCAGCCGCTGCTCGCGCGGCAGGGGCTGGTCCGTCACGTCACTTGCCGAGCTCGATCCGGAGAAGCTGATCGCCCATGCGCACGTGATCGCCGTGCTTGAGCGACGTGGGTCCGGTGAGTCGCACGAACGTGCCGTTCGAGCTGCCGAGATCGGTGACCTGTGCCTTGCGGCCATCCCACGTCACCGCTGCGTGACGGCGCGACATGAACGCGTCGTCGCGGAACACGATGTCGCCTTCTTCGCGACCGAGCACGATCTCCTTCTCGCAGAGGTGGCGAACGTCGCGGTAGCCACCCGACGGAATGATCGCGAGCAAGCGCCCCCACGGTTCGCGCGGCGGCGAGCCGAACAGCGCGACACCGTGGCGAACCAGCGGCTGCACCTTGCTCTCCTCGCCCTCGACGCGCTCGAACCGCAGCACCTCGCGACCGACCAGGATCGTGGTGCCGTCGGCCAGATCGATCGGCGCGTCGGCCTTGCGGAACACGCCGTTGAGCGTGTCCACCGGATGCACCTTGACGCTGCCATCGTTCGCACGCTCGATCCGGGCGTGCTGCCGCGCGAGGAAGCGATCCTCGGCGAACTCGATGTCGGCACCGACGCGGCCGACGATCAGATACTCGCCGGCGAGGGGAAACCGCTGACCGTCGGAGCCATCGCGATTGACCAGCACCGCCGTCCCCCACGCCGGACCTTGTGCGGCCGCCGGCGCCCGGTTCGAAAGTGCCGCGTTGGGGGTTGCGTTGGGTGCGCGCAGATCGGCGGCGATCGTCGCGGCCTGGACATCGATGTTCGCGCTCGGCGGGCGTGCGACGGCGGGCTGCGATCCCGTCGCTGGCTTGTCCTGCAGGTTGAGGCCGCATTGCTGGCAGAACGCGAAGCTCGCCGGGGTCGCGGTCGCACAGCGCGGACACGTCACCGTGCCCGGCAACTGCTGACCACCCGACGGCCGCGCCGGTTGCGGTGCCAGCGACTTTGCCTCGGGCGGCAGCGTCGGCGGCATCTGGGTGCGCGGTTCGGGCTGCCCGAAAGCACCCACCGGTCGCGCTTGCCCGCCGATCGGACCCGACGGTGGCATCCCCCCCATCGGACCCGCGGGTGGCATTCCGCCCATCGGGCCTGCCGGCGGCATCCCGCCCATCGGACCGGGCGGCATCCCGCCCATCGGCCCCGGTGGAGGCATCCCCATCGGCCCCGGCGGAGGCATCCCCATCGGTTGCTGTTGCGCCTTTTGTTGCGCGAGCAACGCCTGGACGTCGGCGTGCGGTTGATCCGACATCATCGTCGCCGCGACCGGCATGGCCGACGGCACACCGCCGGCCAGCGCGCTGCCGCAGCTACGACAAAACTTCATCCCAGGCGGGTTCTCGCCACGGCACACGCCGCACTGCGTGGGCAACCCGGCCGCCGCAGCGGGAGTCTGCCCGAACGCTGGAGCGAGCGAGCTGCCACAGTTGAGGCAGAACGCCGACCCCGGCGGGCTTTCATGGCCACACATCGAACAGCGCATCGGACCCCTGATGGTTGAACCCGGCTGCAGTGTCTCAACAAGATCCAGTTCCGGGAATGGCTCCGTGCCGGTTTGCACGACGAGGCGCACCTTGGTACTACCGGCCGACTTGAGAGCGTTCGTCTTCCTCATCACATTCGTGCTCGCTCTCGCGGCGTGCGCGGAGTCCTCGGTACGGACGGCTCCGTATCGCGTGCGTCCCGATGCAGCCGAAGCCGGCACGCTCGACGGTCCGTTCAGCGGACGCGTCGTCGACACGACCACCAAGCTCGCCGTCGCCGGTGCGCTGGTCTACGCGACGTGGACGCTCGAGCGCGGCACCGGCCTCTCCGAGCCCGCGGGCGCGAAGGACTTCGTCGGCTCCACCGATGCGGCCGGCTACTACAAGGTGCCCGCGCTCGTCGCGTTGCCGAGCGGGGCGCGCGTCACCGAGTTCACGCTGCTGGTCTACAAGCGTGGCTTCATCGCGTATCGCAGCGATCGGCGCTTCACCGATCTCGGGCTGCGGATGGACTTCGCGCAGCACTCGAACCAGGTGCTGCTCGAGCGCTGGCGCACCGAGCTGTCGCACGCCCGCCACCTCCGGTTCGTCGGCGGTGGCACGGCCGTCGCGGCACTCACGCAGTGGGAGCTCGCCGACGCGAGCGCGGAGCTCGACGGCAAGCGTCCGTCGGGCGACGACATCCGCCCGGGTCGCGGCAACGAGGGCACGTACATCGTGGCCGCGCAGCTGCTCACCGAAGCCGAGATCAAGAAGCGCACGAAGTACGACGGTCAGTTCGAGACCGGTCCGCTGCAGGACGAGCCCGACACCGCGAGCTACTCGTCACAGCACTTCAAGGCGATCGGTCGCCCGGAGACGTGGGACATCGCGCTCCGCATGTGGAAGCTCGATCCCGGCAAAGCGCAGGAGCAATACGAGGCGTTGTCCGGGCAGCTGCCCGGCATCAACGAGAAGGACGACATCGCGTCGCGCTCGTTCGTCGCGATCGAAAAAGATCCCCAGGGCAACGAGATCAAGGGTGTCGGGTACCTCGACGCTCCCCGTGGCATCGTCGTCCTGATCACGTGTGGCGCGAGCCAGTGCACGTCGCCCGACGACG
>JANNBP010000332.1:0-1607 GCA_031385555.1 Deltaproteobacteria bacterium
CGCAGATCCAGAGCACCTGGCGCTTGGTCTGCTGCACGGCCTGGACGAGCGGCGGTAGCTTGGTCGCGACGTTCGCGGCGCCCATCCGGTGGATCAGGGTGATCTTGCCGCGCTCGCGATCCGGATCGAGGACCTCGAGCAGCGCGAGCAGCCATTCGTTGGTCATCCCGGGACCGACCTTGATCCCGAGCGGGTTGCGGATGCCGCGGAAGAACTCGACGTGCGCGCCCTCGAGCTGCGCGGTGCGCATCCCGATCCACGGGAAGTGCGTCGACAGGTTGTAGTACCCGGCGCGCCGCGGCACCTTCCTCGTCTGCGCCTGCTCGTACTGGAGCGCGAGCGCCTCGTGCGAGGTGAACACGTCGACGCGGCGAAGGACTTCGTTCTCCACGCCGGTGATCGCGGACACGAAGTCGAGCGACTCGCGGATCGAGTCGACGATCTTCTGATAGGCCTCTGCATGTTGCGAGCCCTTCGCGAACGCCATGTCCCAGTACTCGGGGTGATGGAGATCCGCGAACCCGCCATCGGTCAGCGCGCGGATGAAGTTGAGCGTCAGCGCGGCGCGCTCGTACGCGCGCAGCATCAGCTGCGGATCGGGCTCGCGATCCTCGGCGGTGAACGGATCGCGGTTGATGATATCGCCCCGGTACGCCGGTAGCGTGACGCCGTTGCGCGTCTCGCCATCGGCCGAGCGTGGCTTCGCATACTGACCCGCGATCCGGCCGATCCGGACCACCGGCTTGCGCGTGCCGTGGACGAGCACGAGCGACATCTGCAGCAGGATCTTGAGCTTCGCGGCGATCGGCTCGGAGCGGCAATCCTCGAAGCTCTCGGCGCAGTCACCGCCCTGGAGCACGAACGATTCACCGCGCGCCGCGGCCGCGAGATCGTCCCTCAGGTTCTCGACCTCCCACGACGTCACGAGCGGTGGCAGCCGCGACATCTCGTCGACGACGCGGGTCAGCGCCGCGAGATCGCTGTAGCCGGGTTGCTGGAGCGCGGGCTTGCTCTGCCAGCTGGTGGGTGACCATTCGGACATCGGCATCTTCTAATCCGGCTCCTCGTCGGTGCGGGTGCGTTTGCCGTCCTTCGGGCCGCACTCGAGCGGACGCTGGCCGGGGAACTCGACGCGGCGCTTGCCGAGCTTGTCGGGGTCGATCACGGCGCCCTTCTGCTTCTTCAACACGTCGACCATCGCGTCACGGATGATCACGTCGGTCATCTTGATCGAGCGTTCGGGGAGCTTGAGCCGACCGATCAAGCCGTCACCGCCGGAGGCGAGGAAGTCGCTGGTCACCAGCGTGTACGCCTTGTTCTCGTCGAGCGGCTTGCCGCCGATCTGGATGGTCAACTCGAGTGCGCCCGCGCTGCACGCAGCCTTCGCCGTCAGCCCACCCCACGACAGCCACGCGTTGTCGCGCTGGAGGTTGCCGGTGATCAGCTTGCGGAGGTGCGAGCCCTTGAGCTCGACGAGCGCGAACCGATTGTCGAACGGCATCGCCTCGAACAGCCCACCGTACGTCAGCTCGCCGGCCGGCATGTCGGCGCGCAGACCGCCGCCGTTGGTGATCGCGATCTGCGCGGTCGGCTGGGCGACGAGCATC
>JANNBP010000342.1:0-2259 GCA_031385555.1 Deltaproteobacteria bacterium
GATGCTCGCCGCGCTCGCGATGAGCCTCAGCTCGGTGTCCGTGATCACCAACGCGCTGCGGTTGCGCGCGTCGCGCATCGACGCGTGACCGTTGGTCACGACCCCGCAAGGTCGACCGTCCAGAACAACCGACATTGGTAGTCGACGCGTCCATCCACGGCGGCTGTAACCGAATCGGTCACAGCCGTCATCTGCGTTGGCGTGATATGAGCGCGTGCGTGCAGGCGAAACCACGACGCACCACTGCGCGGCGCATCGCGGGAGCCTTCGGGCTCATCCTGTTGCTGTTCGGGCTCGCGCTCGTCGTGATGGTCATCGCCCTGGATCGGATCGGCGCCGCGGAGGATGAGGTCGCACGGCTCGATCGGGCCAAGCACGCCGGTCATCACGCTGCCGCGATGGCGCGCGAGCAATACATGCATCAGGCGCACACGATGCTCGCCTGGGATAGTTCGCATCTCGAGCACTACAACGAAACCGCGGCCGCCGCACGCCACGCCACGCAGCATCTCGAGCAGGCGATGACCGGCCACCCCGGGGTCTCCCAGGCGATGGAGATCTCGCAGCTGATGGCCGAGAGCGATCGGCGATTTCGCGAAGAGGTCTGGCCCGCCATCCAGAACAACGACCGCGCGCGGGTCCCGGAGCTCCACGAACGCACCGAGGAGCCGGTGCAGCAAGTGGTGGCCTTGAACACGAAGCTCAACCAGTCGCTCGAGGCGGAGGCCGACCGCGCGCTCGGGGATGCGGATGGGATCCGCGATACCGCACGCTTGGTCGTCCTCGTCTGCTTCGCACTCGCGATCGCGGCGGCGGCGGCAGTCGGCTTCTACCTGTTGCGGTCGATCTCGCGTCCGGTCGCGGCGCTGCGCGCCCATGCTGCGCGGATCGGTTCCGGCAATCTGGACGCGAGAATCGCCATGTCGGGGAACGACGAGCTAGCGGAGCTCGCGCGAACTTTCGATCAGATGGCTGCGGATCTCGGCCGCCATCAGACGGAGCTGATCGAGGCACACCGGTTGGCCTCGATCGGCCAGGTCGCTTCCGGGGTCGCCCACGAGATCAACAACCCGCTCGGGATCGTGCTCGGATACGTCACGTTGTTGCGTCGAGAGTCCGGCTTTGCAGACCGCGACGAGCTACGGATCATCGAGGACGAGGTGCGACAGTCGCTCTCGATCGTCACCGGCCTGCTCGAGCTCGCGCGGCCGGTACGCCTGAACCCGAGCGATGTCGCACTCGATGAGGTCGCGCGCGAGGCCGTGAGTCGACTCGAGGAGACCGGCCTGGCCAAGAACGTCGAGATCCGGTTCGGCGATGCGGCCGTTCCAACGATCGTTGCGGACGAAGGTAAGGTCCGCCAGATCGCGATGAATCTCCTGACGAACGCCGTCGAGGCGGCACGCGAACCGGGGGCGGCGTCGCGAACGATCGAGGTCTCGTGGGGCTCGGCTGACAACACCGCGTGGCTCCAGATCGACGATCAGGGGCCGGGGATCGCGAGCGACGCCCTCGCTCGCGTGTTCGAGCCGTTCTTCACGACCCGGGCGAGCGGCCACGGGCTCGGGCTCGCGATCGCGAGAGCGCTCGCACGAGCCCACGGCGGCGACGTCCGCCTCGAGAATCGTCCCGGCGGCCGCGGCATGCGAGCGTCGCTGTCGTTGCCGCTGCAGGCCGTGGTCAAGAGTGAGGCGACACGATGAAGGCTCGCGTGCTGGTCTGCGATGACAAGGAGAACTTCACGAAGTTATTTCGCCGCATCCTTCCGGAGGATCGGTACGAGGTCACCACCGCCGAGGACGGCGCTCGTGCGCTCGGCCTCGTCGCCGCTGGCGACTTCGATGTCGTGGTGACCGATATCCGGATGCCAGGCGCCGATGGCCTCGCCGTGTTGCGCGAGGCGCGCAGTCGCGATCCCGATGCAGAGGTCATCCTGATGACCGCGTACGCCACCGTCCCCGCGGCCGTCGACGCGATTCGCCAAGGCGCGTACGACTACCTGGCAAAGCCCTTCGAACCCGACGAGGCGTTGCTCGTGGTCGACCGCGCGCTCGAGCGACGCCGGTTGCGTCAACAGGCTCGCGATCTGCGCCGTGCGCTCGAAGGCATTCACCGCATCGACGAGCTCGTCGCGCGAAGTCCTGCGATGGCGTCGGCGGTCGCGCTGGTCCAGCGCGCCGCCGCGACCGAGGCCACGGTCCTGATCACCGGTGAAAGTGGTACCGGCAAGGAAGTGGTCGCGCGCGCGATTCACAACAC
>JANNBP010000359.1:0-24148 GCA_031385555.1 Deltaproteobacteria bacterium
ACCCCCAACCGCCACCCCCGCTTTGGTGTATTTTTTTTATACAACTTTTTATTCTCAAATATTTTGTTTAATATTCACAAAATATTTTGGGCCCCGGTGTGGTGTACCCCCCAAGCCGCGCCACCCGTCTCGCTCTCGGCCGGCGTCTCAACGCCGGTCGAGCTTGCGCGTTCTGTCCAAACGAGCGTGCGTCGACGGATTCTAATTGATCGACCCTTTGGCGAACTTGGCGGGCCTCGCTTGGCGGTTTGGCGACCCTCTGACCACGCCATGCTGGGAATGTTCGTAACGAGAAACGCCACCGCGGGGCTCCCGGGGTGGCGTTCGATCGCTTCGTAGCTTGTCGTGGCGTGGCCTCGTTCACCGCTGCCGGCAACTGCTCGACCAACCGCCATGCGGGAACGCCATGTGGAACGCAGTGCAGGAACGGAGTGCTGGAGTGCAACACTGCAACGCATTGCAGGGACCTGCGAATGCGGGAACCCCGTTCTAGACACAATGCTGGACGCTCTTGCAGCGCCCGGCGACGCTAGCTCAACCCGCGACGACCTTCTTCGCAGCCTCGACAAGCGCTGCCACCGAGATGCCGAGCTTCTCGAGGACCAGCTCACCCGGTGCCGAGGCCCCGAAACGATCGATGCCGATCGCGATGCCGCGATCACCGACATGCTCGCGCCAGCCGTGCGTCACGCCGGCCTCGATCGAGACGCGGTTCTTCTGCGCCGGCGGCAGCACCGAGTCGCGATAGCTCTGCGGCTGCTCGGCGAACAGCTCCCAGCACGGCATCGAGACGACGCGCGCGGAGATCTTGGACTTCGCGAGCTCCGCGCGTGCATCCATCGCGACCCAGACCTCGGAGCCGGTGGCGATCAGGATGACGTCGTTGCCGTCGGCGAGCGTGTACGCGCCCTGCTCTGCCACGTTCGTCGCGGGCGTCAGGGCCGGCAGATCCTGGCGCGACAGCACGAGCGCGGTCGGCGTCTTCGTCTTCGTCAGCGCGATCTTCCAGCCGGTGACCGTCTCGTTGCCATCGGCGGGGCGGAACACGTAGAGGTTCGGCAGCGCGCGCAGCGACATCAGATGCTCGACGGGCTGGTGGGTCGGACCGTCTTCGCCGAGCCCGACGGAGTCGTGCGTCCACACGAAGATCGCGCCCTGCCCGTTGAGCGCCGCGATCCGGACCGGCGGGCGCATGTAGTCGCTGAACGCGAAGAACGTCGAGACGTACGGCCGGATGCCGCCGTGATAGAGCATGCCGTTTCCGATCGAGCCCATCGCGTGCTCGCGGATGCCGAACCGGAGGTTGCGCTGCGTGCCCGCGCGATCGAAGTCACCGCCCGGAACGATCGTCTTCGTCGAGCCACCGAGGTCGGCATCGCCGCCGACGAGCCACGGGATCTTCGCGGCGAGCGCGGCGAGCACCTTGCCCGAGGCGCTCCGCGTGGCGGTCGCGTCCTTGAACGTGGGGAGCGCCGCGTCCCAACCGGCGGGCAGCTCGTTCTTGATCGAGAGCTCGAGCTGAGCCGCGAGCTCGGGATGTGCCGTCTTGTAGGCCGCGAACCTGTCGCGCCACTTCGCGTGGGTGACCTCGCCCTTGTGGACCGCGTCGCCGAGGTGTTTCTTGACGTTCTCCGGCACCAGGAACTTCGCGTCGGGATCCCAGCCGAGCGCCGTCTTGGTCGCCGCGACCTCGGCATCGCCGAGCGGCGAACCGTGCGCTGCGGCGAGACCTGCCTTCTTCGGCGAGCCGTAGCCGATCGTGGTCTTGACGATGATGATCGACGGCCGATCGCCATCTGACTTCGCCGCGTTGATCGCGCCGTCGATCGCGGCGAGATCCTTGTCGCCGTTCTCGACCTTGATCACCTGCCAGCCGCACGCGGCGAACCGCGAGCCGACGTCCTCGGACATCACGAGCGACAGCGGACCATCGAGCGTGACGTTGTTCGCGTCGTAGAGATAGATCAGCTTGCCGAGCTGGAGGTGGCCCGCGAGGCTCGCGGCCTCGAGCACGACGCCTTCCATCACGTCACCGTCGGAGACCAGCGCGTAGGTGAAGTGATCGATCACCTCGTATCCCGGGCGGTTGTAGTAGTTTGTGAGGTACTTCTCGGCGATCGCCATGCCGACCGCGTTCGCGGCGCCCTGCCCGAGCGGGCCCGTGGTGGCCTCGACGCCGACGGTGTGGTGCCACTCCGGGTGACCGGGGGTCTTGCTGCCCCACTGCCGGAAGTTCTGCAACTCCGACATCGGCAGGTCGTAGCCGGTGAGGTGCAGCAGCGAGTAGAGCAGCGCCGAGCCGTGACCGGCCGACAGCACGAAGCGATCCCGATCGAACCAGTGCGGCGACCGCGGATCATGTTCGAGGTGACGCTGCCAGAGCACGTACGCCATCGGTGCGGCGCCGAGCGGCAAGCCCGGGTGGCCCGAGTTCGCCTTCTGGACCATGTCGATCGAGAGGGTGCGGATAGTGTTGATCGCTGAAGTCGCTAGATCGCTCACGCGGAACCTCGTTGTCGTCGAAGGGCCGGACCCTAGCACGGGTGCTACGATGCCCAGCGATGAGGCACGTCAGCTTGCTCGCAGCTCTGGTCGTCGCATGTGGTGGTGGTAAGCCTCCGGCGCCGAAGCCGATTCCGGATCAACCTCCTGTGCTGGATGCGAAGCCCGAACCGCTGCCACCGAAGCCGGAACCGGTCGCGTACGTTCCGCCGCCGGCGCCGCCGCGCGCGAATCGCCCACCCGAGCTGTTCCCCCCGGTGTGGAAGAAGGTCGGAGTCGGTCAACAGATCTACTTCTCGACGGCCGCGATCGATCAGGATCTCGACGAGACCGCGGTCCACGTCACCGCGCTGCCGAAGTCTGCGAAGTTCGACGCGATCACCCAGGTGGTCACGTGGAAGCCGACGCAGGACGATCTCAAGGCCGGCAAGGGCGTGTTCGAGCTGGTGGTGACCCAACCGGGCAAGGAGCCGATCAAGCAGACGTGGGAGATCGCGGTCGATCGCAAGGTGCAGCCCGAGCCGATCGCGCCGGAGCAGTCGGCGATGATCGAGACGCTGCTGATGATCCGCCAGCCCAAGCGGCTCGAGCAGGTCAACAAGGACTGGCCGCTCGACAAGCTGCTCGAGGTCGGCGCCCAAGGCTTCAAGTGGCAGTTCTCCGAGGACCAGCGCGCGAAGCTCGGAGACTACAAGCCCGATCGCAAGGCGATGTGGAACAGCTTCCTCGTCGCGCAGGCGCAGATCCACGGAAACCCGCGGCTCGATCCGAGATCGGACAAGTTCGACAAGGCGGTGTTCGGCGATCCGTCGGCGTGGAAGATCGTGACGGTCCGCCCGCGGATCGATCGCGCATGGACCGAGCTGCGCGTCGTCTACAAGGCGGTCAAGGCACCGGAGCCGGTGTTCGCGATGTTTCGGTTGCGGCCGACGGTCGAGTACGTCCCCGCGTTGCCGCGTCCGCCCGAGGAGCGCGCCCACAACAACAAGACGTTCCTCGGCATGGTGAGCAAGCACCTGCTCGCGGGTGGCGGCCCCAACCCGGCGTTCGCGAAGGACACGGCCGCGCACGGCAAGGCGGTGTCGGCGCTGATGACCGAGTTGATGACGTTCGACGAGTCCGCGGCGAAGGGACCGTACGCGCGCGGCTTCATGATCGGCATCGCGCTCGAGGCGCAGATGGGTGGCGGCTCGGCGCGCAACGCCGACGGCAGCTACAAGCATGGTGACGCGTGGGCGTGGAGTGCGCAGAAGCCGTTCCTGGCTGCCGACGGCAAGTCGCAGGCGTACGTCAACGTGATCATCCCCGGCTTCTGGACGCAGACGGTTCCCGTCGAGGTCAATGGCCCCGCCGGCAAGCGCAAGACGTGGGGCCCGGTGTGCGGCGACGCGTGGATCAAGGGCACGCAGGCGTTCGTGCCCGGCAACGAGATCCTGTGCCGCAAGACGCTCGGCTTCGTCGATCTCCCGGACACCACCGGCGACAAGGTCAAGGGCGGCCGGATCGACTCGAACCACCTCTACAAGGACTACAAGAACGTCGAGATGCAGCGTGGCCCGTTCCCGATCGAGGACGGCCGGCGCGACATGGGCGAGGAGAACGGCATGACGTGCTCGCAGTGCCACATCCGCAACTTCGGGATGCACGACTACGGCGTGCCGGGAAACACCGATGCGACGAAGGGCGATCCGAAGTCGATGAACAAGCCGATCCCGACGCTCAACTTCCAGATCGTGCCGACCACGCACTGGGAGCAGTTCACGCTCGAGTTCCTCAAGCACCAGGAGTGCCGTGGTAAGGGCCACCTCGAGGAGTGGCTCGGTCCCGACGCGGCGAAGGGCTTCGGCTGCCCGCTATCGAAGTAGCTTGGGCTCGTCGGTCGGCGCACCGGGAGCCGTTTCGGCGCGGGGTACGTGCGCGGGGCGAAGCTCGGCGGCGACGACCATCAGCGGCTGACTCACTCGGTCGGTAGTCGAGGCGGGTGGGTCCGCCGATGCGCTCTGGCGCGGAACGCTCGGCCGCGACGCCGGCTCGTCCGCGCCGGGCTTCATCACCACGACGCGTGCGACCGGGAGGTTGTGCGGCTCGTGGACCAGGATGGCGGCCGCCTTGAGGAACTTCGCGAGCCGGAGATGGCAGTAGACCCAGAACACGACCAGCGCGAGGCCGCCGACGATCCCGAGGATCATCATGTAGAGCGTCATCAGCGGCGCGCCGCCGCCGAACAGGAGCTGGTAGAGGATGTCGAGGACGGCGACCCCGGCGGTGAGGTTGGTGACCGTGTCGGAGGCGTCGCGTAGCGCGTAGTGCTCGTTCGCCTGCGCGGTCTGGCGGATCGAGCGCAGCATCGCGACGATCCCGATCGCGTACCCGATGTCGCGCAGGATCGTCAGGGTGCGAAGCGAGCCCAGATCGTCGATGGCTTGCTGGACTTGCCGGTAGGAGGCGTCGGGATCCGAGGCGAGGCTGGTGAACGCGAACAGCAACTTCGCACTCCACGCGAGCGCCGCCACCGCGATCCCGAAACCGATCGCTGACAGCACGAGCCGCCACAGCGCCATCTTCGCGGCAAGGAAGTCCGGCACCGCGAGCAGCGCCCCGAGGAACATCAGCACGACCGCGCCGAGGTTCGCGTAGAGGGTGAACTTCATCACCGCGATCAGGTGGTCCTCGTCGCCCGCCGAGGCGCGGATCATCAACGTCACGAGATACGCGTTGAGCAGGAAGTGCAGCAGCATGAGGAACATGCCGATGCGCGCCAGCCGGAGCCCGCGCGCGTAACGGGGTAACCGCATCACCTGGTTCTCCACGGTCATCGAGAGTAGCATCGCGGGAACTCCCCTTCATGGCCGACTCGAAGTCGAAGAAGAAGCTCCCCATGGTGCGGAGTGCCGACGAGGCGAAGGCTCCGAAGGGAAAGGCAGCGAAGGCCAAGGCCGGGGGATGGACCGCGTTTACCGACGGTGGCACCGCTCCGAACTGGGTGATCACAGGGCGCGTCGTGATGGTGCTCGCGTTCGCCGCGACCATCCCCACGATCCTCGGGATCGAGCACGGCAACCGGCTGACGTGGACGGTCGCGATCGCGGCGCTGCCCTTCTTCTGGATGGCGTTCGGCTATCACCTGTGGCGCCGCATCTGTCCGCTGGCGGTGATGGGACAGCTGGGCCGGCTCGTCGGGCGGCCCGGCACGAAGAAGATGTCCGACTGGATGGGGAAGAACTATCTCCTGGTCCAGCTCGGCCTGATGGTTGTCGCGCTGTCGCTCCGGCTGATGGGGACCAATGGCAGCGCGATCTGGCTCGCGACGTTCCTCGGTGTGGTCACCGTCGCGGCGATCATCACGAGCTTCGTGTATTCCGGAAAGACCTGGTGCAACTTCCTTTGCCCCGTCGGCCTGGTCGAGAAGATCCACACCGAGCCGGCGGGCGACGGCGCGAGTCGGCTGGCGGGCGAACTGACCTCGCAGTGCGCCCCGTGCGTCGCGTGCAAGAAGCACTGCCCCGACATCGACGCTGAACAGGGCTACTGGAAAGAGGCGACAGACCGCGCGCGCCGGATCGCCTACTACGCGTGGCCCGGCATCGTCGTCGCGTTCTACACGTACTACTTCCTCGTCGCGGGCGACTGGGACTACTACTTCTCGGGATCCTGGGCGTACGACGGTGCCCATCCGTTCGACCCCGGCTTCACGTTCCTGCCGCAGCTACCGGTGATCGTCGCGGCGCCACTGACGCTGATCGGGTTCGGCCTCGCGAGCTTCGTGCTGTTCGCGCTCGTCGAGACCGTGTTGGTCGGGCACGCCCTGGCCAAGGAGATCGCGGCGAAGCGGCCGGCGGAGGTCTCGACCGAGGACAAGGAGGCGATCCGCGCGCGCATCCGCCACGGCATGCTCGCCTTCTGCGGCCTGGTCGCGTTCGTCGCGTTCTACTGCTTCGCCGGTCAGCCCTCGCTGCGCAAGCTGCCCGAGTGGGTCGTCACCGGGTGGAGCCTGCTCGTGGTGTTCGCCGCGACGGCGATGTTCGTGCGCCGGTTCGGGCGTCGCGAGGATCAATACGTCCACGAGAAGTTCGCGCAGAAGATCCTGAAGAAGTGGGAATGGGGAGACGCCCCGCCGAGCGACGATCTCAAGGACATCTATCTCCTGCACACCGAGCGCACCAAGCAGCGCGAGGCGCGGCTGCGCGCGTACAAGGAGACGGTGCGCGAGATGGTCGCCGACGGCACGATGACGCGCGGCGAGCTCGTGATCCTCGATTCGCTGCGCGCGCAGCTCGGCATCTCGGACAAAGACCACGGCAAGATCATCGGCGAGCTCTCGAGCGAAGAGCGCCAGCTGTTCGACCCCGCGTATCAGGGCTCGGTCGAGTCGCGGCTCGCGAACGAGCAGTACCGCAAGGACCTCGAACGGATCGTCGTCGAAGCAGCGCGCGCGGGCACGTCGCCGAGCGCGTCCACCCTCGAGCAGCTGCGCACCGAGCGCGGCGTCTCCGACGAAGACGAGGCGCATCACCTCCAGCAGATCCTCGCGCCCGGTGGTCCGATCGCGGGGCTCTACGATGCCGAGCTCGTCGCGGTCGACCGCCTCGTCGCGGCGGCGGAGGCCACGCACGATCCGCTCCAACCTGGTTGGAACTCACCAGGGCCCGCGACGGCGATGCTGCTCCCCAAGACACCCACCTCGCTCGCGGGGATCAAGACGCCGCAGCTGTCGACCAGCGTGCTGCCCTCCCCGTCCGCGAGCAACGACTCGGCGAGCCTCAATCTGTTGCGCCATCTCGCGCGCCGGCGCGCTCGCGACCATGCGGTCTCGGCGCTCGGCGTGCTCGCGGTGATGACCAAGCGGCCCGAGGTCGCGCAGCTGCGGGCGCAGATCTCGTCGAGCACGCGCGCGATCCGGCTCGAGCTGCTCGACATGTTGTCGGGAGTCGATCCGGCGCTCCGGGTGCCTCTCGTCGACAGCTTGCAGCGACTCGAGCGTCAGGACAGCTCTCCGCTCGAGCCGGGGCCGATCCTCGCGATCGTCGGCGATCACTCGCGGCACCTCCGCGCCGCGGCCGCGATGCTGCTGTCGCGGTTCGAGGACGACGCGTCGCGCCGGGCGCTGACGGCGATGATCGACGATCCCGACCCGATCGTGCGCGAATCGGCGGTCCGCGCGATGGGAGCCAAGAGCCGCCTGACCCGCGACGTGCTCGCGAAGGTGCTCGCGGATCCCGAGCCGATGGTGCGGCACGCCGCGGTGCGTGCCGTCTCGGGCGGCACCACGGCGCCCGACATGCCGGCGCTCGATCCTGCGGTGCTCGCGCAGACCACGCGTGGCGTCGGCAACAAGGGCGTCTACGCGACCCTCGATGCGAACGCCGCGATGGCGTCGCTGACCACGATCGAGAAGATGATGCTGATCCGCCAGGTCCCGATCTTCGCGGACCTCACCGCCGACGATCTCGAGGAGCTCGCGGCGGTTGTCGAGGAGCGTCGCGTCGATCCGGGCAAGGAGGTGTTCCGCGAAGGCGACCCCGGCGATGCCGTGTACTTGATCGTCAAGGGCTCGGTCGTCGTGTTCACCGGCGGCGATGGGACGCGGCCCGAGCGCGTGCTGTCCGAGCTCGGTGCCGGCGCGTGTATCGGCGAGATGGCGGTGCTCGATGCGTCGCCACGCTCGGCGACCGTGCGGGCCCTCGAACGCACGCGGACGCTGCGGGTGCCGGGTGAAGGCTTCAAGCGCGTGATGTCCGAGCGGCCGGAGATGTCGCAGGCGATCGTCGCCGAGCTGGTCAAGCGGATGCGCGGCATGATGGCGCAAGGGCCCACGCCGACGATGAGTAACCCCGCGATTCCGATCCCGAAATGACGTAGTCGCCGTGACCGGTCGCGTCTCGGTTGCAGCGCGTGGGTTGGCCGATTAGGCTCAGGTCCCATGAAGCGCGATTCCGCAGCGATCATTTTCCGTACCGTCGTGTTCGCCGGAGCCATGCTCGGGGCACCTGCTTGCAGCAAGAAGCCCGCGCCCGTATCGCCTGGGTCGGGACAGCCCACCGCAGGTCAGCCCGCCACCAATGGTGATGCGATGAAGATGCAAGGCGACAAGAAGCCGGCCACCGCAAACGACCATGGGGATCCGTGCGCCGACCCGTGTGCGGGGGATCCGTGTGGGGGTGGCGAGCGGCCGCGAGGCAACGACGACGACGGCGGCGGCGGCGTGGGCCGCGGCTTCATCCTCTCGTAGGTGGAGTCCAACCCGACGTTTGCGAGTGAGATCCACGTCGCGTAAGCGCCTGGAGTTTGCGGCGTTGTGGTGTCATCGTCGTTTCCTCTGGAGGGTCTGATGGGCAACTCACGCAACGTCTCGAACAAGATCTGGCGCACCGTCGTCGTGGCCGGCGCCATGCTGGGCACGCCCGCATGTGGCGGCGGCAAGAAGCCCACACCCGTCGCGCCGACGCCGGCGGACGATCAAAAAGCCGCCGACGAGAAGAAGGCCGCCGACGAAGCGGCCGCGAAGACCGCCGCGGACCAGAAGGCTGCGGACGAGAAGACCGCGGCGGATACGAAGGCCGCGGAAGACGCGCGCCTGCTCGCCGAGAAGGAAGCGGCCGACAAGGCTGCCGCCGAGGCCAAGGCGGCCGAGGACGCGAAGAAGCGCCCCCGTGGCGGCGGTCAGAAACCGGTCGGTCGCGGATTCGTCCTGGCGTGAGCGACGATCTCGATCTCCTGGGTGGTGTCGACGCACAGCTCCGCGCAAGTACCGGCTCCGCCGGTGCGCGCAGCGACGCGCAGCGTCGCGAAGATGTGATCGACAACTACGAGCCGTCGAGCCCGTGGTGGCTGTCGGGGACACCGCTCGAAGCCGAGCACCATCGCTTGATGAAGCGGCGCTCGGTACCGATCCCGTGGGATCAGAGCAGCGCCGCGCAGCTCACCGACGCCGAGCGCAAGCGGCTCGCTGGCACGTGGACCCGGCGCAGCGAGGCCGAGTACCTCGCGATCTCCACGTTCTCCGTGCTCGCGATCGATCTGGTCGCGGCGATGGCTCCGGCCGACGTGATCTCGCTGTGTCTGCGCGCCGGCATCGACGAGATCCGGCACGCCGAGTTGTGCCTGCGAATGATCGAGATCTATTCGCCGCCCGGCACCGTCAAGCCGATGCCGAAGCCGGCGATGTCGTCGCTGCCCGATGACCCGGAGCGCCCGAAGCTGCACCAGGCGCTCGCGAACACGATGCTGGTGTCGTGCGTCTCGGAGACCTATGCGACCACGGTGCTGTCGGCGACGCGCGATCTGACCACGGATCCCACGGCGCTCGCGGTGCTGACGTCGATCTACTCCGACGAGGTGATGCACGCGCGGCTGGGTTGGTCGTACATGCGGTACGCGATCGAGCTCGGCGGCCAGGGGGTGATCGACGCGGCCGCGCAGATGTTGCCACGCGCGCTGCGCGGGGTCGCGAACGTCGTCGAGCGCGAGCGGCCCGAAGGTGCGGTCACCGAGGCCGTGCGCGGTCACGGGCTGATGACGCCGCAAGAAGAGCGCGTGATCTATTCGACCTGCGTGCGTGAAGTGCTCGTGCCGGGTTTCGAAGCCCTGGGCATTCCGGTCGGCACCGCGGTCGACGACTACGGAGACGCGTGGGCCAGCGCAGCCTGATCCTGATCGCACTCGCGGCTTGCAATGGAGCGACGCCAGCGTCCTCGCCGTCCGTCCCCAAGGTGCAGCCGAACCTACGCGACCAGGTCGTCGCCGACTTCGAGACGGCGGTCAAGGCGAACCGCGCCGCCTATGTCGACCTGTTCGACTTCGTCGCCGTCGGCGAATACGAGATCCTGCTGCATCGCTACGATCTGCTCGGGCGCTTGAAGAACCTCGGCGAGGACGAGCGCGCGCAGTTCTTCGCCGAGGACGGCACGCCGTACCCCGAGGCGCGCGAGCGTCGCAACGTCGGCAACTTCTACAAGCTCCTCGCCCAACGCACGGTCGGCAGCGGCGGCTGCAAGGCGGCCGAGCCACGCACCGCCTACGGCAAGCTGCTGGGCACGTTCGAGGCGCTGCCACCGACCACGTCCGCGCTGGTCGCGGGTGCCGTGCGCAGCGCCCCCACGCCGTACGGTTATCAGCTCCTGCGCCACCACGTGGTGGGCTGGCTCGCGAAGGGCGGCGTCGCCGCCTTCACGTGCAGCGGTGGCACCGGCGGGCTCGCGGTGGTCTACACCGAGAGGCCGAACGCGCGCGGCTACGACCTGATCACGATCTACGACGACTGAGGAGCCTGTCCATGACCCGATGCCTGCTCGCGTTCGCTGTGCTCACCGCGTTCCTCGGTTGTGGAGGAGACAAGCCACCGGCCAAGGATCCGGCAACGGTCCAGGTTGGATCGAACCCTCCGGTCGCCGACACCACGCCGCCCTCCTCGCCCACGCCGCCCTCCTCGCCCGGCGCCGATGATCCGTGGGGCAAGGAACCGCCGAAGGATCCGAACGAGCCGCCCGATCTCACCGAGACCAAGGCCCTCGCCGACAAGGCGTGCCCGATCGTGAAGGTGCCGTACTACTGGAAGTTCACGAAGACCAACAAGACGTCGTACCTGCTCGGTAGCCGGCACCTCGGCGTGCCGCTCGCGAAGATGCCGGTGAAGGTGAAGGAGCAGATCCTCAAGTCGTCGCAGGTGATCTTCGAGACACCTCCCGGCGACGACAGCGAGGACACGCCCGGCGATGGCTCGTCGCTCGCCGACAAGCTCGGCCCGAAGCTGTGGGAGAAGTACAAGAAGCTGGTCGGCAGCAAGGTCGCGGAGAACGTCGAGCACGGCAAGCCGAGCGTCGCGATCCTGATGTTGATGATGATGTACGAGGACAAGACCTCGGCGCTCGATCTCGAGATCGAGCAGCTCGCCTCCGACTCGAAGCTCAAGACCGGCGGGCTCGAGAGCTCCGCGTTCCAGAGCAAGCTACTCGAGGAGTTGCTCGACGTGCGGATGCTCAAGGCCACGATCGAGGGCACGACGGATCGCAAGACGATGGAGAAGGACTCGTTCGACGATCTCCAGGAGTACTGCGCCGGCACCGATGACTCGCCCGGCATGGACGCGCACGCGATCAAGCAGATGAAGGACGCCGGCTACACCGATGCCGAGATCAAGCGACTCGACGAGCGCATGCTCGACGAGCGCAACCTCAAGTGGATCCCGCAGCTCGACAAGCTATTCACCGCCGGCAACGTGTTCGTCGTCGTCGGTGCCGACCACCTGAGTGGGCCGAAGGGTGTCGTCAAGCTGATGCAGGCGAAGGGCTTCAAGGCGGAGCGGATCTCGCCGTAGCGGTCTTCGCGTTTCTGTGCGGCGTCGTTCTTCGCTGGAATCCTTCGCTGGAATCCTTCGCTGGAATCCTTTGCTGGAATCCTTCGCTGGAATCCTTCGCTGGCATCCTTCGCTGGCATCCTTCGCTGGAATCCTTTGCTGGAATCCTTTGCTGGGCTCCTTCGCTGGGCTCCTTCGCTGGGCTCTTCTTCGCTCAGGGGCATGATCGGGTCAGAGGGTCGCCAAGGCGCCAAGGGCCGCCAAGGTTCGCCAAAGGTTGCCTACCAGAGAGGTCCGACGCTCGACGATCGCCGCGCGGACCGCTCAAGTTCGGTCGACGCTGAGGCGTCAACCGAAAGCGCACACTCGCACGGCGCCTTCGTCCGGCGTCTCAACGCCGGACACACAGCTCCGCGAGCCGCTCGCCTTGCCGGAGTCGCGCCATCAATTCCATTCGTAGATCCACAGGTGAACTCGACTTCCAAGGCACTCGGCCATCGTGGCCGCGGCCTCTGATGTGTCACCCATGTGCCCGGTCTGACGTGTCACCCATGTGCCCGGTCTGACGTGTCACCCATGTGCCCGGTCTGATCTGTCACCCATGTACCCGGTCTGCACCTCAAGTTCGGTCGACGCTGAGGCGTCAACCGAAAGCGCACACTCGCACGACATTGCACAGCGCCTTCGTCCGGCGTCTCAACGCCGGACGAACTCGAGCGGTCTCGGGCGCCGGCCGTCTGGTTAAGTCAATCTTGGCGAACCTTGGCGACTCTTGGCGCCTTGGCGACCCTCCGACCCAGTCCTGCCCGAGGGCGAAGAGCGAAGCAGCGAAGAGCGAAGCAGCGAAGACCGAAGCAGCGAAGAGCGAAGCAGCGAAGAGCGAAGAGCGAAGCAGAGAAGAGCGAAGAGAGAAGAGCAAAGCAGAGAAGAGCCCAGACGCGCGGCCCCTTACGCCGCCAGCTCGAGCTCGACCACGAACCGCGCACCCGGGTTCGCCTGCTCGACCCAGACCCGCCCGCCCATCGCCTCGACCTGGCTCTTGACGATCGCGAGCCCGAGGCCCGAGCCACCGCGATCGCGGCTGCGACCGGCATCGATCCGGTAGAACCGCTCGAAGATCCGCTCCTCGTGACCCGCGGGGATGCCCTTGCCGCGATCGGCGACGGAGATCCGCACGCGGTTAGCCTCGGCCTTGTCGACAGTGACCGACACCTTGGTGTCGCCACCGTACTTGAGCGCGTTGTCGATCAGGTTCTGGAACACGTGGTCGAGCCCATCGCGTGTCCCGAGCACCGACGGCTCGTCGCGGAGCTCGACCTCGATCTGCGCCGAAGGCGTGACCCCGCGCGCGGTCCGCGCGGCGTTGCTGATCACCTCGGCGAGCGCGATCGGCGAGCGCGCGGAGATGGCCTCGGGGCGCGCACCGAGGTTGTCGAGCAGCACGAGATCGTTGACCAGCCCGGCGATCCGCTCGGCGTTGCGGTGGATCGTCTGGAGGAACTCCTTCGTGGTCTCGGCATCGACGCCGGTGGGCGACCCGAGGAGCGTCTCGGCGTACCCCGAGATCGACGTGATCGGCGTGCGCAGCTCGTGCGCGGCGTTCGACAGGAACTCGCGGCGTACGGCCTCGAGCACGCGCATCCGGGTGACATCGTAGAGCACGACGATCGCGCCCTGATCGGAGAGTGGGCGCGCGCTGCAGCGAACGTTGCGTGTCGAGAGCTCGAGCTCGTCGTCGGCTTGTTCGCCCGAGAGCGCGCGCTGCACGAGCGGCTCGATGGCGGTGGGCAGCGACGTGGGCGATAGCAGCAGCGGCTTCGCGGCATCGTTGACGAGCACGACCTTCCCGGTCTTGTCGACGACGACCACGCCCTCGACGAGCCCGGCGAACACGCTCTCGAGCAGGTTCCGCTGCTGCGTGAGGTCGTTGACGCGCGCCTTGACCTCACCTGCCATGTGCATCATCGCGCGTGCGAGCAGACCGAGCTCGCCGCCGGAGTCGATCGCGCGCTGTGGGGTGGCCGCGTCGTACTCGCCCTTCGCGAGCAGCTCGGCGGTGGTCGTCATCGACTGCAGCGGACGTGTGATCGCGCGAATGAAGATGTACGACAGCAGCAGGCACCCGAGGAAGCCGAACCCGAAGCCGACGAGCAAGCGGTTGCGCATCCGCGCGCGGGTGTCGAGCACGTCACCGAGCGGGACCGCGAGCCGGATCACGCGCCCGAGATCCGCGGGGACGGCGACGAGATACTGCGGAGGTTCGTCGGACCGCAGCTGCCGGATCGCGCGTCCCACCTCTCCTCGTCGAGCGCGCGCGACCTCGTACGCATCACCGATCGGCCGTCCGACCGTGGATTGCTCGGACGAGTCGCCCTGGACCAGCCCGTCGGCGCCGACGATCGTGATGCGCGTCCCGGTGACCGCGGCGAGACGAGGGGCGAGGCGATCGACGTGACCTGCCATGCCGAGCCAGTTCGCGACGGCCGCCCCCTGCTTCGACAGCCGCGAGTCGAGCGAGGACACGAGGTCATCGGCGAGCGTGCGCTCGATCGCGAACAACGTGCCCGCGCCGACGATGACCACGAGGATGAGGAACGTGATCAGCAGCCGGTTGCGAAGGGAGCTGCGCATGTGGAGGCCGAAGAAGCTTCGGCCGGATAGATACTAGCCCGCGTCGCGTTTCGCGCGGTATCCGAAGCCGTGCACCGTCTCGATGACATCGGCAGCAGCACCGAGGCTGACGCGCAAACGTCTGACGTGGACATCGACCGTGCGTGTGTTGATATCGCCACGCATCTCCCACACCTGCTCGAGCAGCTCCTCGCGCGAGAACACGCGGCCGGGATCGCCGACCAGCAGCTGTAACAGTTTGTATTCGAGCGGGCGCAGCTGGGTCAGCACGCCGTTGATCTTGACGTCGTGGGTCACCGGATCCAGGGCGATCGGCCCGACCCTGAGCACGTTGCCGGTGTCACTCGAGGCCGCCGGGCGCGCGCGACGCTCGGCGAGCCGGTTGGCCAGCGCGGTGACGCGGAGCACGACCTCGCGGACGACGAACGGCTTGACCACGTAGTCATCGGCGCCGACCTCGAGCCCGAGGATCCGATCCTCCGCCTCGCCCTTCGCGGTCAGCATCAGCACGCCGAGATCACCGACGCTGGGATCGGCCCGCAGGGTCTTGCAGACGTCGTAGCCGGACTGATCCGGCAGCATCAGATCGAGCACGACCACGTCGGGCTTGTGCTTCGCGACGGCGACGAGGCCCTCGTCACCGCGGCCCGCGACGGTCACCACGAACCCCGCGTTCTTGAGATTGAACTCGAGCAGGCGCGCGACGTCGTGCTCGTCTTCAATGATCACCACCCGGCGTTCCATCACAACGAGCATAACCTGGTTACATCGGCGAGACAGCGTGACGGGGGAATCGATCGCGCGATAGGCTGGCCCGCGATGAAAGCTGTCGTGCTCGCACTCGCGATGATCGGCGCCGGATGCTCGTCCAAATCGAGCGGGCGGACGGTGCGCGTGGCGGCAGCGTCGGATCTGGCAAAGGCCTTCGAAGAGATCGCGAAGGAGTTCGAGGCCAAGACCAAGATCACGCCCGTGATCGACTTCGGGTCGAGCGGTCTGCTCGCCAAGCAGATCGAACAGGGTGCGCCCTACTTCCTCTACGCGGCCGCGAACAAGACGTTCTCCGAGCAGGTGATCAAGGCCGGGCGCTGCGACGGTTCGTCGGCGAAGCTCTACGCGCGCGGTCGCATCGTGGTGTGGACACCCACGGGGGTGGCAGCGCCGGTCAAGCTCGCCGACCTCGCCGACGAGCGGTTCAAGCGGATCGCGATCGCGAACCCGGACCACGCACCCTACGGCGTCGCCGCGCAGCAGGCGCTCCAGAAGGCGGGCGTGTGGGCGCAGATCGAGGACCGGATCAAGCTCGGCCCCGACGTCCAGACCACGATGCTCTACGCGCGCAGGGGCGAGGTCGACGCCGCGATCGTGGCGCTCTCGCTCGCGGTGGTCACCGACGGGGGCTCGTTCCTCAAGATCGAGGCCGCCCTCCACGAGCCGCTCGATCAGCAGATGGTGGTGTGCGGCAACGGCGAGGAGGCCGATGCCGCGCGCCAGCTCGCGAACTTCATCAGCTCGCGCGAGGGTCGCGAGATCATGACGCGCTACGGCTTCCTGCTGCCCGGCGAATCTACTAAGCAGTAGCACCGTGCTCCGCCCCGAGACCATCGTCGCCAAAGCGCTCGCGAGTGCGGAACCCGAGCCGCCCACGCCCGGCGCCATCATCCCCGCGATCCAGCTCGCGACCACGTACGCACGCGACGCCGAGTATCAGCTCCAGGGTCCGGGCTACGCGCGCGACGAGAACCCGACGCCGGTCCATGCCGAGCGCGTGATCGCGGCGCTCGAGGGCGGTGCCGAAGCGCTGACGTTCGCCTCCGGGATGGCCGCGGCGACCGCCGTGTTCCGCGCGGTCTGCAAGCCGGGCGACCGGATCGTCGCGCCGCGGATCGGCTACTACAACCTGCGGGGCTGGCTCGTGCGGTTCTGCGCGCAGTGGGCGGTGCACCTCGAGCTTGTCGACATGACCGACCTCGACGCGGTGCGGGCGGCCGTTCCTGGCGCGCGCGTCGTCTGGGTCGAGACGCCCGCGAACCCGACGTGGGAGGTCACCGATCTCGCCGCCGTCGGCGCGATCGCGAAGGCCGCGGGTGCGGTGTTCGCCGTCGATGCGACCGCGATGACCCCGGTGCATTGTCGGCCGATCGAGCACGGCGCGGATCTGGTGATGCACTCGGCGACCAAGTTTCTCGGCGGCCACTCCGACGTGCTCGCCGGCGTGCTGGTCACCGCGCAGCGCGATGCGACGTGGGCCGCGCTCCGCCAGCTCCGCCACGACGAGGGTGCGTGCCTCGGACCGGTCGAGGCGTACTTGTTGCTGCGCGGGTTGCGCACGCTGTTCGTGCGCGTCGAACGGTCGAGCGCGACCGCGGCGGTGATCGCCGCGAAGCTCGAGGCGCATTGCCGCGTGATCTATCCCGGCCTCGCGTCGCACCCGCAGCATGCCGTCGCGGCAAGGCACCTGACCCGTGGGTTCGGCAGCATGCTGTCGATCCGTGTCTCCGGCGATCCGCTCGCGGTGATCAAGAAGCTCCGGATCTGGGTCCCGGCGACGTCCCTCGGTGGAGTGGAGAGCCTGATCGAGCACCGCTTCACGGTGGAGGGCCCTGACACGAAGGCCCCACCTGACCTGTTGCGCCTATCGGTCGGCATCGAGCACGCCGATGACTTGTTCGAGGATCTCGTACAGGCCTTCGCGTAGCCGTCGATCGCCGCGCACCGCGCTTGATTTTGGGGCCGCGCAGTTTTATCGCTGAGGTGGGGTGCGTGTACGAGTCGCGAGCTGTCTGACGCTGCCGGAACCAGATCCGGACGCGGTGCCGCTGGCCGATGCACTGGCGCGGGCCGGCGTCGCGTACGACGTGCTCGGATGGGAAGACCCGGCGATCGATTGGTCGGCGCCTGGCCCGACGCTGATTCGCTCGACGTGGAATTACGCGCTCGACATGAAGCGCTACCTCGCGTGGATCGATGTCGTCGACGCGGCGGGGCCGTTGCTCAACCCGCGCGCCGTGATCCGCGACAATCTCCACAAGCGCTACCTGCTGGCGCTCCAAGCGCGTGGGGTCCCGATCGTCCCGACGACACTCGTCGAGCGCGGTGCGTCGCTCGACCTGACCTCGCTCGGGCTGACCAAGTTCGTCATCAAGCCCGAGGTCGGCGCGGGCTCGCTCGGGGCGCGCGTGTTCGAAGGTCCGAGTGACGATGCCGCGGCTCACCTCGCGTCGCTCACCACGCAAGGAGCCGCGCTCGTACAGCCGTACCTGGCGTCGGTGGATGACTACGGCGAGCGGTCGATGATCTACCTCGACGGCGAGCTGTCGCACGCGATCCGCAAGAGCCCGCGGTTCGCTGGGCAGTCCGAGATGGTCTCGGGGCCTTACCCGATCGCCGACGACGAACGCGCCCTCGCGCTCGCCGCCCTGGCGCCGTACGGAGACTTGCTCTACGCGCGCGTCGATCTCGCTCGCGATGCCTCGGGACGGCCCTGCGTGATGGAGCTCGAGCTGGTCGAGCCGTCGCTGTTCCTGGCGAACAGGCCCGGTGCGGCGGACCGGTTCGTCGCCGGCCTGGTCCGCCGGCTCGCTTGATATGCTCGTTGCTTGAACCGCAGGCTCACAGTTCCTCTCGGGCTCGCGATCGCCGTGTTCGGCGCCTACCTCTCGGTGTTTCCGTTGGTCACCGCCGAGGCGCTCGGTCGGCCGTCCGGCGAGCCGACGCAGCTGATCAACCTGCGCGCGAGCTTTGGCGGCACGCTCCTCGGCCTCGGCGCGTTCGTCGCGTGGTGGCCGGCCGTCAAGCCATGGAAGCGCACGATCCTCGGGCTGCTGCTGTGGGCGATGGCCGGTGTCGGCGTCGCGCGCCTGCTCGGCGTTGTCCTCGACGGCTCGCCGGATGGACGGCAGTGGATCTGGCTGACCGCCGAGGCGCTGATCGTCGCGACGTGTGCCGTGCTGCTGCGCAGATCGAGTCCGACCTGACTCCTCGGAGGTGTTCTGAGCTCCGACGCGCCCTATCGGATCGCGGCGGTCTTCTTCACGAGCACGATCGGCGTCGGCGGCGTGGCGACGATCGCGAGGAAGCGCGCGGCCTCCTTGCCGTCCGTCTTCGCGTACGACTCGATCGTCTCGGGCGGGATGGACTGATAGAGGAGCTCGAGCTCGAGCGACGCGGCGCCGGCGGGGAACTCGAGCTCGAGCTTGTCGGAGCCCGCCGCGAAGTCCGCGTCGGTGACGCCGATCGGCTTGGTGCGGGCAGCATCGGGATGCCTCGGACTCCAGCCGGCAGGCAGGATCCGGTTGTCCTTCGCGACCGCCGCGACGCCGAGCAACAGGTGCGTCCGCTTGCCCTGCGCGTCGACAGGGACCTGCTCCCACACGATCACCTGACCGGGCTTGGCGAGGCGCGTGAGGTGCGGGAGGATCGCGCCGGGGACATCGAGGCGCCTGTCACCGTCGACGATCGCGCCGTGCTCGTGGGCGCCCCACTCCGCGAGCGCCTTGCCCGAAGCGTCGAGCACCTTCGCGTGCAGCCACATGCGGCGCGTCGGATAGCCGGTCGGGAGCTTGTGACCGGTGAGGTTGACGATCGTCAGCCGCGCGCCGGTCTTGCTGAGCTTGTCGATCGTGAGGTCCGCGGCGGAGCCGAGAAACACGTCGGTCGCGTCGGCGGCCGCGCGCAACAGCTCCGGCTTGGTCGCGGCGTTGAGCCAGTCGGGCACCTCGGCGAGCCGCCTGAGCAGGTACGAGTTACCGCCGCGCAGGGCGTGCCGGCGATAGCCCTTGCGCGCCGGGGCATCGGGTGGCCGCGTCGCGAACGGCGTCTCGATCGGCGGGCCCTTGCCGAGCTCGTCCTCGGAGGTCGGCATGTGACAGTCCTGGCAGGTCTTGGTCTTCGCAAACCCGGACGCGCGCCACTCGAGGAACGTCGCCTGCTCGGGAATCTCGTCGCCGATCGGCGCGCCGGTCGGATCGAGCCGATGCACGAGCACCGTGTGACAGCTCGCGCACAACCGGCTCTCGGCCATGTGAGCCGACGGCTTCGGCGTGTGCTTCGACATCTGCTGCATCACCTCGCCGAGCGGCTGGCGCAGCATGCCAAACGACACGCGATCGGTGCGCAGCGGCTGCAGGCCGGTGAACGAGCTGTCGTCGCCGAGCTTGTCGGGCTCGAGCCCGTGACAACCGACGCAGCCCACGCCCTCGCGACCGAGCGTGGCCGCGTTGCTGGTGCCGCGGATCAGCTCGTCGAGCGACAGCGCACCGTTGCTCTCGGCGAACCCCGCGGGTGCGTGGCAGCGATTGCAGATCGCCTCGATCGCGACCTTCGCACCAGGATTCGCCGCGATCTCGCGACGCAGCGCCGCGAGGTAGTACGGATCGCGCGCGGCGAGGCTCATCATCCCGGCCTGGATCTCGGTGACCGGCGAGATGTCGGCGCCGTTCGCGGCACGCATCGCCTTGTCGCCCGGGGTGTGGCAGCGATCGCAGACCACGACGCTCGCGAAGCGCTCGGTGTCGATCGGCGCCGGCTTCGGCAGCGCGGCGAGCATCGAGTCGTCGACCCGCGGCTTCGGCGGATCGGTCTTCTTGGCCGGCGGACTGCACGCCACCAGCGAGGCGACGACGAGCCACTTCGTCGACCTCATCCTTGCGCGAGCTCCTTCTCGAGTCGCTCGATCGCATCGATCGCCCACGCGCCGTACCAGAACATGTCCTTGCCCGAGACTCGGACGATCCGCGCCTTGGGCAACGCCTCGCGGAACATCTCGACGTCCCCGTCGGTGAAGGTGTAGGGCTCGTCGGGGAGGATCACGAGCTCGGGCTCGCGCTCCTTGACCTCGAACAGCGAGATCCGAGGATAGCGCACGTCGCGACCCGACGAGTCCTGTGGCGCGGCCTTGCCGAGATCCGCGGCGAGGGGATACAGCCGCAGCCGCTGGCCGAACACGTTCGAGATCCCGCACTGCACCAGCACGTCCGACCCGAACGTGTCGGCGTTGAGCGTCATCAGCGGGTGATTCCAGATCGGGACGAACGCGCGACGGAGCGCACGCATCCCACCACCGGGTGGCAGCGTCTCGCGCTTGCTGCGCCGCGGATCGACGACCGGCAACCCTTCCGCCGGCGTCTCCACCTCCGGCGGTGACACCACGCGATCGCGCAGCAGGTAGCCGCGGCGGATCAGCGAACGCGCCGGCTCTTCCTTGCCGAGCCCGAGGATCCGCGCGAGCCGTGCGAGGTGCGCGATGCCCTCGTTGACCCTGCGCGGCAGCGACACCAGCACCTGGACGCCCCGCGCCGCCAGCGCCTCGAGCACCACGCGGGTGTTCTCTTCCTGGTTTGCGATCACCAGGTGCGGTCCGAGTGCGATGACTTCCTCGACGTCGACGTCCTTGGTCCCACCGATCACCGGCACGTGGGCGACCTCGGGCATCTCGCAATACTTGGTGCGCCCGACGATCCGCGAGGCAGCACCGAGCGCGATCAGCGAGTACGTGTCGCTCGGCACCAGCGACACCACGCGTTGTGGTGGGTGGACGAACACCAGGGTCCGTCCCAGGTCGTCGGTCAGCTTGATGGCCGGCACCGCCGTTCTATACCGCGTGCTACAACTCCACGCGGTGGCCAAGGCCAAGAAGGACAGCGAGGACGAGCTGGTCGCATCGGCGTTCGATGCCAAGTCACAAGTCGATCTCGTCCAGCTCCTGAAGGAGCTCCCACCCGAGCAGGCCGCGTACTACGTCGCGAAGCTCGAGGCCGCGTACAAGCAGCGCAAGCTCCAGCTCTCCGGGTACCTCGTCGCGCTGGTCGCGTGGGTGGTCGCGATGTTCATGTCCCTCGCCTACTTCGGGGCGAACGACGGCTTCGTCGGCTGGGTGTTTCTGGTGCCGTTCGGGCTCGTCGGGCTCGTGCTGTGGGGCTTCGGTCGCTGGGCCGAGGTCGTCGGCCAATCGGTCGGTCCACCACCGGAGGCAGCACCCAAGCCTCCGGGAAAGCCGAAGGCGAAGTCCACCGCCAAGGTATGATCCGGGCGATGAAGCGCGTCGCCCTCGCCCTGCTCACCGCATGCGGAGGCAGCACCGCCTCGCCCGACGCTGCGCCGATCATGCGCTGCGAGACCCCGATCTCCGGCAGCACCGTGCAGCTGCAGCTGGTGGCGAAGGTCAACGGCTCGGCCACGCTGGTCACCGCACCGCGCAACGATCTGCGGCTGTTCGTCCTCGAGCAGCGCGGCGCGATCCGCATCGTCGATCACAACGTGGTCCTGCCGGAGCCGTTCCTCGATCTCTCCGCCGACACCGACGGCCCCGTGATCTGCTGCGGCGAGAACGGCCTGCTCGGGCTCGCGTTCCACCCGCAATACGCGACCAACGGCACCTTCTTCGTCACCTATACCGCCCGCAACACCGGCGATCCCGCGAACCCGCAGCGCGACGTGCTCGCCCGTTGCCAGGTCAGCGCCGATCCGAACAAGGCCGATCGCAGCTCCTGCGTCGACGTGCTCTCGATCCCGGACTTCGCCGGCAACCACAACGGCGGCATGATCGAGTTCGGTCCCGACGGCTACCTCTACTGGAACACCGGCGACGGTGGCGGTGGCGGCGATCCGCAAAAGAACGGCCAGGCCCTCGAGGACGGCAACCCGCTGCCGAACACGCACGCGCTCCTCGCGAAGATGCTGCGCCTCGACGTCGACCTCAAGACCGCCGGTCTCGAGTACGGCATCCCGGGCGACAACCCGTTCGCCTCGGGTGGCGGCAAGCCCGAGATCTTCATGATCGGGCTGCGCAACGCGTGGCGCTGGACCTTCGACCGCGGCACTGGCGACATGTGGATCGCCGATGTCGGTCAGGGTCAGATCGAGGAGATCACGGTCCTTCGCCCCGCGCAGCAGAACGGCGCGAACCTCGGCTGGTCGCAGTTCGAGGCGAGCGACTGCTTCAGCGGGCCGTGCACCGTCGACCAGCGCGCGCCGCAGGTCGAGCGCACGCATGCGATGGGGTGGACCTCGATCACCGGCGGCCAGGTCTATCGCGGCTCGTGCTTCCCCGACCTAGGCGGCACGTACTTCTTCACCGACTACGACGACCGCGGCCGGCTGTCGACGGCTCGGCTCGAGGCCGATGACTCGGTGGCGACGACGGACCTGTCGGGATCGTTCCCGCCGAACGGTTCCTCGATCCACGAGGACGGCGCGGGCGAGCTCTACGAGACGGATACGGCCGGGAATGTGTTTCAACTGGTCGTGATTCCGTAGGCAACTTCGAACTAAGGCGGGCGATGGGCATGACCATGCGATGGCTGATCCTCACGATTCTCTTGATTGCCGCGAGTTGCGGCGCTCCGAACCCGGATTTCTGTTGCGTCACCGAAGAACAATGCGCGGCATCTGGCGTCACCGGCGAGCTTCGTCCGTGCGACGTAGGTCAGGCGTGCAACGCGTCTAGTCAGTGCGTCGCGCAGGAATGCACGACTTCTGTCGATTGCACGTCCGCAGATCGCCCGAGTTGCCAGAACAACCTCTGTGTTGGAGGCTGCACAAACGACGACGACTGCGCGGGTGTGCAAGGTGCATCGCACTGCGACGTTGGGTTTGGTGAGTGTGTCGGTTGCCTGTCGAACGATCAGTGCACGGTCGAGGCCGCGATCTGCGATGACGAGACCCGGTCGTGCCGGGGATGTTTGGCCGATGCAGACTGCGGCGAAGGTGTCTGTCTCGAAGCCACCGGAACGTGCGTGGAGGAGACCGACGTCATCTACCTCGCGAACAACGGCACTGACGCCGGAACGTGCCCGAAGACCGCCCCTTGCCAGAGGCTCGAATTCGCACTCGGCCAGGTAAGCGGAACGCGAAGAGTTATCAAGCTCGTCACAACCTCACTCTCGCCCGTCAACACGAATGCTCTTTTGTTAGATACTGACGTCGTCATCGATGGCACGAACGCCGTGCTATCGCTGCCACAAACAACAGGCCTCGTGGTGAGCGCGACGGTCCTCATCGAGGGGGTCACGCTCCAGGGGCCAGCGACCGGGGTCCTCTTGCAAGTCCTCGATGCGGGTGTCGTCACGACGTTCGATGTCGTGGTCGACAGCGGAGATCGGATCGACGTTGCCGGGGAGCTCACACTTGTAAAGACCCGTCTCAATGGGATCGACCTGTCGTGCGGCGTTGGCAAGCTCGCGATCCGTCAATCGACGATCGACCGATCGGTTATCGGAGCCTCGCAATGTCAACTTGAAATCTCGAGGAGCAGGATCGGTCCCGGCAACGATGTATTCGGCAGCGAGATGCTACGTGTGGATGACTGCCTTCTCACGATCGAGAACAACTTGTTCATCGAAGATCGAGAAAGCGTCCAGCTGACCAGAGTCGTTTCTCCGCGGGTGGGCAGCGCGTTTGGCTTCAACACGTTTTTTCATACGAGCGTGGTCACGAACCGTGGTGCGTCGGTCAACTGCAGCCCCGACCTCGAGCTTTCGAGCAGTATTTTTGCGCTCAACACGACGAATCCACTCGGGGGATCGTGCGTAGCGCACAACTCGCTCTTCGAGTCCCTGGCAGGGACGCAACAGGGCGCAAACAACATGGTCGCCGACGGAACCTCGTTCTTTGTCGATCGCGCTGGTGGCGACCTTCACCTCGCGCCGACAAGCCCTGCGAAAGGCCTGGGTGAGGCTGGGCTTGTCGATGTGGATCTCGACGGCAACCCACGACCCGCGACCG
>JANNBP010000371.1:0-19823 GCA_031385555.1 Deltaproteobacteria bacterium
GGCGCTGCTCTACGGCGCCGGCGGGACCGCATCGTTGCTCAAGATGCAGACCGCGCTGGCGCAGACGCAGAACCCGGGCCTCGTGATCGCCGGCGGCTTCCTCCTGATCGTCGCGTTCGGCTTCAAGGTCGCGGCGGTGCCGTTCCACATGTGGGCGCCCGATGCGTACGAAGGCGCCCCCACGCCCGTCACCGCGTACATGGCAGCGGCGGTCAAGGCGGCGGCGATCGCGGCGATGCTCCGCGTGTTCGGTATCGCGCTCGGCGGTGACGTGCTGCCGTTCGGCACGCTCGGGTGGGCCTCACCGCTGGTCGTGATCGCGGCGATCACGATCACGATCGGCAACATCACCGCGGTCCGTCAGGACAACATCAAGCGGATGCTCGCGTACTCGAGCATCTCGCACGCGGGGGTGCTGCTCGTCGGCATCTGCGCGCTCGGCCTCGGTTCGACGACGGCGAACCCGGCGATCATCTACTACCTGATGGCGTACTCGTTCACCACGATGGGCGCGTTCGCCGTCGTCCAGTACGTCGGCTCGAAGAACCGCGAGCGCCTGTTGATCGACGACTGGTCGGGCTTCGGCACCCAGCATCCGGCGGCGGCGTTCGCGATGACGATCTGTCTGCTCTCGCTCGGTGGCATGCCGCCCACCGCGGGCTTCTTCGGAAAGTTCTATCTCTTCCAGTCCGCGATGGACGTGCCCGATGGCCAGCTGCTGTGGCTGGTGATCGTCGGCATCGTCAACTCGGCGATCAGCATCTACTACTACCTGCGCATCGTCACGGCGATGTACTTCCGCGAGGCCAACCAGCCGTTCGTCACGACGAAGTCGGCGGGCTTGGTGTTCGTGATCGCGGCGTGCCCGATCTTGATCATGGAGATGGGGATCATGCCGGGCTTCTGGTTGAAGCTTATTGGTTGAGCCGCGCTCGGCGCGTTTGCGCTCTTGTTTGCGCTCTTGTTTGCGCTCTATGAGCTGCGTGTGACCTGCGTGTAACCCCGAGCCGGTCAACGCGCGGCTGCCTCCCGCATGGGAGCCCCGCCGCGGCTCGCACTAGGACGACTCACGGTGGAGATCCAGCCACGGCGTTGGAATCTGGGGTTGTGCTTTTATGCTCGCGCGGAGGGGCTCCCATGCGGGGGCACGCCGCGCGTTGACCCGCTCTCGGGATTACGCTCACAGCCGCACCACCAACGTCATGCTCCACTCCAATGCCCACGTACCCACGCTCACGCACGTTCATCGGTGACACGATCTACGTGGCTGATCGTGACCCCGCGAGTAGGTTGGCTCACGTAGGCCGGTTTCCTACGGAGGTTCACGCTGGAGGACCCGTGCGTTGGATCTCTGGCGGATGCCCGTATGTCGGTCGATAGCCGACCCATCAGTGGGGTTGTTGATCTTGAAGGGCACCTGGCTGGGTAGCGCTCGTCCTGTACTTCACGTCAAAGTCGACGTTGATGGCTGACGTAAGAGCCCTTGCACGCGCCGCTGGGATCGATCCCGAGTACATCTCGTGGAAGGGGACTCCGACCACGTCGAGTGAGGAGTCGCTGCTCGCCGCGGTGAAGGCGCTCGCACCGGATCTCGGGATCCAGGTGGAGACCGACGATGATGTTCGCGGGGCGCTGGCGGATATCGAGCGCAATCGCTGGAACGAGCTGGTGCCGCAGGTCGTGGTTGGCTGGGATGGGCATCTCGTCGTTCCGTTCGCCGTCGCCGCGCAGGCCGACGACGAGTGGGAGATCGAGGTCACGACCGAGAGCGGCAAGAAGCACTCGACGCGTGGAACGCTGTTCTCGCTGCCCGCGGCCGATCACGCGTGGCCGGGCGGCAAGGTGCACTGTTTGCGTCGCTCGACGATCTGGCTCGACGGCGAGCTCGGCTATCACCAGGTCGCGTGGCGCTGTGGTGCCGAGCGTGGAAACGCGATGGGGATCTCGGCGCCGACCAAGGCGTACGGCGGACCCGGCGGTCCGCGTCGATGGGGCGTGTTCGCACCGGTCTACGGTCTGTCGTCGGCGCAGAGCGGCGCCGCCGGCGATCTGGCGTCGCTCGAGACGCTGTTCGAGCATGTCGGCAAGCGGGGAGGGCGGTACGTCGCGACCCTCCCGATCCTCGCGGCGTTCCTCGACGAGCCTTGTCACATCTCGCCGTACTCGCCGGCGAGCCGCCATTACTGGAACGAGCTGTATCTCGATCTCGGTGCGATCGCCGACGAGGTCGGGTTACCGGCACCGGTCGCTCCGCCGATCCCACCGGGGCTGATCGACTTTCGCGCGCAGTACGCGTGGCGTCGCGAGGCGCTCGAGCCGTTGCTCGCGGCGCTGCACGAGAAGCATCGGGCCGAGATCGATCTGTGGGCCGAGCGCACGACGACGTGGGACTACGCCGCGTTTCGCGCGCTCACCGAGACCACCCGCAAGAGCTGGCGAGCCTGGCCGGCGATGTGGCGCGACGAGCTCCCGCTGTTGCGTACGCGGGGCGATGCGATCGCGAACGGCATCACTGCCGCGCGGCTCGACTTCCATGCGGTCGCGCAGTGGGCGATGCAGCGCCAGCTCGAGCACCTGCCCACGGATCGCGTCGCGCTCTATCTCGATCTCCCCGTCGGCGTGAACCTCGACGCCTACGAGGTGTGGCGCGAGCGGCCCCTGTTCCTGACGTCGCTCGCCGCAGGTGCACCGCCCGATCCGCTGTTCCTCGGTGGCCAGAACTGGGGGCTGCCGCCGCTGTCGCCGCACGCCGCGCGCCGCGATCACTATCGCTACGTGATCCGCTGCATCCGCCATCACATGAAGGTCGCGGGCATGCTGCGCATCGATCACGTGATGGGGTTGTTCCGCCTCTACGTGGTGCCCGAGGGGCGGCCCGCCACCGACGGTGTCTACCTCCGCTACCACGCCGAGGACATGCTCGCGATCCTCGCGCTCGAGTCGGTGCGCCACCAGTGCGCGGTCGCCGGCGAAGACCTCGGCACCGTGCCCGATCACGTGCGGCCCGCGATGGCGCGCCACGGCATGTTCCGACTCCACGTCGGGCAGTGGTTCTTGCCCACCAAGCGCGGCGAGCGCCCCGGTGCCTCACCGCCCGAATCGATCGCGTCGCTCAACACCCACGACACCGCCACGTTCGCGGGCTGGTGGAACGGCGCCGACATCGACGATCGCCGCGATCTCGGGTTGATCACCGAGCAGCAGGACGTGAAGGAGCGCCACGATCGCATCGAGCAACGCGCCGCGATGCTCGCGTTCGCGGCTCCACCCGCCGACGATCACCTGGCCCCCGTCGAGCGCGCGATGGTCGCGGCCACCGCCGATCTCGCGGTCGGGCCCGCCGAGGTGGTCTTGATCGCCCTCGACGATCTCGCCCTCGATCCGATCCCGCACAACGTTCCCGGCACGGTGGTCGAGCGCCCGAACTGGCAGCGTCGCGTCACCGGCTGGTCGACGGCGCTCACCGAGCACGCGTCGCCCGCCGCCGCCGACGCCGTCGCCGCCGTCGCCGACAAGCGTCGACCGTAACCACCCGGCCGGCTGCGACCTCGAAGCAGGTCGATGCGCTTCCTGATCTTGTTCGCGATCGCGTGTGGTGGCGCACCCCGACCAGCTCCCGATGCAGGCCTCGCTCGCGAGCTGACCCGGCTGACCGAGCGCGCGCGCTTCAGCGGCGTGATCCTGGTCGGCACGGGCGAGCGGCTTCGCTATCACCGTTCGACCAGCCCCGAGATCGCGCTCGACGCGCGCTGGCGGTGGGCCTCCGTGACCAAGCAGATGACGGCCATCCTCGTCATGCAACAAGTCGCGCTCGGGACGCTCGAGCTGCAGGCGCCGATCTCGAAGTACCTCCCGACGTTCGCCAGCCCGAATGCGAACGCGACGCTCGAGCAACTGCTCCACCACCAGGCCGGCTTGCCGAACCCCGACGACGGTCGTGAGGGTGTGCCCGCGGCGTATCGTCCGGAGACCGCGATCGATCCACTCGCGTTCTGCGCCGGACCGGTGACGGGTCCACCCGGCGAGAACTGGACCTACAACAACTGCGACTACGTCGTCGCCGGAGCGGTGCTCGAGGCGGTGACCGGGAAGCGCTGGTCGGAGCTGTTCGCGGATGGGATCGCCACCCCGGCGGGGACGACGGCGAAGCTCGACACCCTCGCCGATGTCATCGGTCACGCCGGCGGTGCGCGCGAGCCTGCCTACGCGTACGAGCGGTTCGGTGCGGCGGGCGCGCTCGTCGGAACCGTCACCGAGCTGTGGAAGATCGATCGCGCCCTCCTTGGTGGTCGGCTGCTCGACGACAAGTCCCGCGCGATCCTGTGGGACGGCAAGCCGGCGCTCGGGTTCATGGCCCTCGGGCAGTGGGTATACGAGGTGCCGCTGCGCGGATGTGCGAAGCCCGTCCGGCTCGTCGAACGTCGCGGTGCGATCGGTGGCATCGGCGTTCGCAACTTCCTCGTGCCCGCGCTCGATCTCGTGGTGATCGCGATGACCGATCAGGCCGAGCTCGAGTTCGGCGAGCTGTGGTCGGGGAGCGGCTTCGCCTTCGAGTTGTTGTCGATCGCCGCGTGCGCGTAGCTACAGGTTGGGTGGCGGAGCGCCGAGCTTCGCGAGCGCGGCCCGCGCGGTCGCGACCTCGGCTTGACCGGAGCCGTCACCCGTGCGGACGCGTGCCGTGCCATGGACGAAGCGCGCCTGGCTCTGGATCACCGGATGTTCGGTCTCCTTGCTGGCGCGCTCGCTGTTCTCGATCGCGCCCGCCCACCGCTTCAGCGCGAACTGACACTCCGCGATGTTGAGGTGGACGATCGCGAGCGGCGTTCGATTGCCGTTTCCCATGGCTTCGTCGAGCTCCTTGGCCGCGCGTTCGAGCAACGCCAGCGCCGCCTCCCACTTGTGTTGCTCCTGCTCGAGCGTCGCGAGGTTCTGGAGCGCCATGCCGACGTTGATCGCGGGACGTGGTCCCTTCTCGAGGATCGCGAGCGCCTCGGTGAAGTGCTTCTTCGCGCCGGCATCGTCGCTCACCGCCGCGATCCCCATCAAGTACGGCGCGATTCGCACGTCCTCGGGGGGAAGCGTCGAGCGAGCCATCTCGAGTGCACGCTCCATGAAGGGTCGACCCTCGGCCGGTTTCTCCATCTGCACGAACACGGCACCGGCGCTGTAGAGCAAGCGTGCGAGTGCCGGCGATGGCGCGAGCCGGGCTTCACCGATACGGATGGCCTCACGCAGCTCGGTCTCGGCCTCCGGGAACTTGCGGAGCGAGAACAGCGAGACTCCGAGGCGGCGATGCAGGTCGCCGACGTCGGGATGGTCCTTGCCGTATGCCGCCTCGAACAGCGGGATCAGCTCGCGCGTCTCCTTCTCCAGGATCGGAAACTCGCGGGTCAGCTCGGAGACTTCGGCGTGGGCCTGGCGCAGCGAGAGCACGTACGGCGTGAGCTTGGCGTTCGTGACCTCGGCGATCACCGGGTCGAGGAGGGCGCGCGCCTCCTTCGACTTGTGCATGAAGGTGAGGACGCGCGCCTTCATGGCGACGAACCGCGATCGGATCTCGATCGGTGCGTCGATGCGCGCGTTGGCCGCCTCCGCCGACGGCAGCATCGTGATCGCTTCCTTGACCGCCTCGGCGCCGACGAGCGCTCCGAGCTGCGTCGACCACAGTTCGGCGAGTAACCTGTCGTCGTGTGCCGCAGCCGCAGCGACGACGGCCTCGCCGAGGACCGTCTGCTCGGCGGCGTATTGCTCGTTGGCGTGATGACCCGCCGCGAGCACGCGCAGCGCCGCCGCGAGGCTCTCGGGATGTTCGAGCGCACGGGCCCGTTGCACCACCTTCGCGGCGCGATCTCCGAGGCCGCGAGTCCCGCTCGCACGCAGCGCGACGTCGACGTCGATGGTCTCGCGTGCCAACGCATCGACCTCGGCGCGTTTCAGCGGGTTCGTGGGCAAGGGCACCCGATCGGCGAGCGCGGCGATATCGGCGCACGCCTCGAGCGTCGGTAGGATCGACGCGGCGCGGGTCGCACCGTCGAGGGTCTTGCCATCGGTGGTGTTCTCGAGTGCCTTCGCCGTCTCGTCGATCTCGAACAGCGCGCGATCGAGGCACGTCATCCGGCGATCGAACATCGCGTCGGACTGGCGGCCATCGCGGGTCTGCTGGCAGGCTTCGACGTGGAGATCCTGCCAGCGCGCGGCTCCGGCATCGAGTACCGGGCTCGCGAGCGCGAAGCGCTGCTTGCCGAACGCCGGATCGATCAAAGCGAGGTGCGCTTCGAGTGCGGTGCGCCGCGGCGTGCCCCACACGGCTTCCATCCTCGCCGTCGGCCGCATGCACGGATCCTCGACGACCGCCTGCGATCGGCCCGCGCTCCACGCGACGATCACCGCGATCGCGATCACCGCGATGCCACCCGCGACGATCCACAACCGAGCCCGACCGCGGCGCACCCGCGCGAGGTCGGCGAGCAGTGGTTCCATCGCCGGATAGCGATCGTCGGGTTCCTCGGCCTGTGCACGCACGAGGATCGGCTCGAGCGCCGCCGGCAGCTTGTCGCCGAGGGCCTCGCGCAACGACTTCGCGAAGCTGAACTGATCGGCTCGCGCGTCGACGGGCTCCCCGCGCTTCTGTTCCGGCGCCATGTACGCGGGCGTGCCCATCGCGGTGCCCGGCGTGGTGAGTCCCTCGTCGGAGCTGGTCTTGGACGGCTTCGCGTCGGGATCGTCGATCGCTCCGACCAGCCCGAAGTCGCCGAGCTTCGGCAGCCCGCGGGTATCGACGAGCACGTTCGACGGCTTGAAGTCGCGGTGGACGAGGCCTAGCGCGTGCACGGCGGCGAGGCCATTGCCGGCGGCGATGAAGATGTCGAGCACCTCGCGCCACTCCCTTGGCTCCGCCATCCACTCGAGCAGCGTGACGCCCTCGACGAGCTCCATCGCGATGAACTGATCGGTACCGACCATGCCGACCTCGAACACGGTCACGACGTTCGGATGCTGGAGCTTCGCGAGTGCCTGGGCTTCGCGCAGCAGGCGTGCAGGGGCGACGAGCCCATTCGCGGCCGCGGGGTGCAGCAACTTGAGCGCGACCCGGCGGTCGAGCACCGTATCGCGGCCCTCGAACACGAGCCCCATGCCACCGGCACCGAGCCGGCCGACGATCTCGAAGTGACCGAGCTTGGTGGGCAGCGCCGCCGTTCCCTCGTCCTCGGCCTCTTCCCTGACGGTGACCATGTCCCCCGGTTTCATGGCGCGAAGTATCAAACAGATGCGCGCACGATCACAGCGAACCAGGACCTGGACCAGGGTGGACCAGCAGACGGCCGTGGTCCACCTCGTGAACGCGCGTACCCGGCAATTACCTGGGCTTCCTCGGCGGTGCGCGAGTTGCTGAGTACCCGGGCATGCGTTCGATGCTCGTTGTTTCGCTGCTGCTCACCGCGTGTGTCGACGACGCCCTCCTCGACTCGTCCTCGCAAGATCTTCGTCCCCGCTGCCCGGTCTCGAATCCCGACTGCGAGCTCCCCGATGATCCGCCGCCGCCGCCTCCCGATCACCCTGGCCATCCGGTGCCGGATCCCGGTCAGGTGGCGTGCAACGCGCTCGTGACCGGCTCGGTGTCGACCTCGACGTCCGGCACGGTACCGCAGGGGTTGATCCAGACGGTCTACTGGGACGTCACGCTACCGACGAGCTGCACCCCGCTGGGTGACATCACGTTCGCGGGTACGCCCGTCGCGCCGAACGGTTCGCTCGTCGTCGCCCCGATCGCGACGCGCGTGTATGCGCTGAGCTTCGATGGGCGGCTGCTCGCCTCCACGACGATCAACGTCGAGATCCCGAAGGTGGTCCGCATCACCGCGAACACCCCAGATCAGATCGCGCTGTTCAAGCAGGCAGCGGAGACCCCACCCGCGGTCAATCCGCTCACGGGCCTGATCCAAGCCCAGACGATCCTCCTCAACCCGAACGTCGAGCTCGACATCACCTCGTACTCCGGCGTCGGCATCCACGTCGCCGAAGGCGTCCAGATCCTCGGCCAGTATCCGACGCCGCCTTATTGGAGCGCTCGCAACTCCAACCACCTGGGGCCGCGGATCTTCAGCAGAGCCCGCAGCGCGGGTCTGTTCTGGATCCGCAAGAACGTCACGCTGCGCGGCTTCCGCCTCCACGGACCCGATATGGGGATCGCCGAGGGAAAAAGTCGCGGCCTGATGATCGAGTCAGGAGCGAACGTCGAGCTCGACAACCTCGAGGTTGCCGGCTTCTGCGAAGCGGGCGTCTACGTGTCCGATTCGGACGGGATCAACAACGACTTCGGTGATGTCCGAGTCCACAACAGCTTCCTCCATCACAACCAGGGGCCGGATGGTGATGGCTACGGTGTCGTCGTGCTCGAAGGTGCGAAGGCGCTGATCGAGCACAACGTGTTCGACTTCAATCGCCACGCGATCGCCTCGACGAGTGGCGCGCCCGGCACCGGCTACCACGCGAACGAGAACCTCGTGCTCAAGGGCGGCGGCCGGCACATCGCCGGTCCGATCGAGTGGGCCACGCACATGTTCGACGTGCACGGCTCGGAGAGCAGCCCGGCGGGGGACTTCGACCACGGCACGGGCGGCGAGCTCTACCTGATCAGCAAGAACACGTTCCAGTACGACAGAGGGAACGACTTCAAGCTGCGCGGACTTCCGAGCGCGGGTGCGCACCTCACCGAGAATATCTTTCCCAACAGCGAGAGCAGCAGCGTCGCGATTTCCCCCGCGCTGTACGCCTCGACGTGGCCGCCGGTCCATCTCGACCTCTCGAACAACACCGGCAACAAGGACACCTTCGGCAACTACGGCGTCTGTGACTTCGACGGCGACGGCATCGACGACCTGTTCCTCGCCACCGGTCGCACGTGGTGGTTCTCGAGCGCAGGCAAGTATCAGTGGACGTTCCTCGGGTCCCAGACCGACGAGCTCCGCCAGATCGGGCTCGGTGACTTCAACCACGATGGCCGGTGCGACGTGCTGCGCGAGCGCAACAACTGGTGGGAGCTCTCGAGCGGTGGCAAGACGCCGTTCGTCGCGTTGCCCGCCGGTTTCGGCGGTGCGTTCAACCAGCTGCGCTTCGCGGACTTCAACGGCGATGGGTTCACCGACGTGTTCCGGCGTCTACCGAGCGGGCAGTGGCTCGGCTACTTCGACTTCACGAGCCCCGCGCCCGTCGCGCTCCAGTCGTCGTCGTTCCCGATCGAGGAGCTGCGCTTCGGCGACTTCGACGGCGATCACAAGACCGACGTCTTCGCGATCTCGAATGGCGTGTGGTCGTGGTCGCGCAGTGCAACCGAGGGTTGGCAGCCGCTCAACACGAGTTACCACAACCTCGACGGCATCACGATGATCGCGGACATCGACGGACTCGTCGGCGCCGACGTGATCCGGCTGAAGGCTAGCTGGCCCACCACCACCCAGGCCGTGCTCGAGGTGTGGCTTAGCTCCGGCGGGCGCGGAGCGTGGACCAAGGTCGGCTCGCTGCCGCTGACGATGCATACGGTGAACACCGCCACGACTGCCTACGACACCTACGTGCCCGTGGGTCGCTTCGACGCCGGCCCGGCGAGCCTGCTCAAGTTCGACAAGGCGGACCGCGTCCCGATGAAGTTCCAGCCGTGGCAGCCGCTCCGGCCGCATGGTCTCTATGCGCTCTGACAACAAGGATGCGCTGCTCTACCGGTTCGTCCTCAGCAAGGCGAACTACTGGATCGGCTTCGGCCTCGACCTCACGCTCGGCCTCGCGCTGGTGAGCTACGGGATCGCGACCCACGAAGGCTTCGCGATCTCGATCGTCGCCGCCGGCCTGGCAGGCTGGGCAACGTTCTCGTTCACCGAGTACGGCGTCCACCGCTGGGGCTATCACGGGCCCGATTCGCCGCTCAGTCGCGTCCACGAGTTCCATCATGCTGATCCGCACGCGATGGTCGGTGTGCCCCTGTTCTATCCGTTGGCGATCGCCGGGATCCTGATCTTCCTCGCGCAGCTGTTCGCGCCGATCGCGCTCGTCGCCGTCTACGGCGGCACGATCTTCCTGGTCTACGAGGCACAGACCTTCGCGCACGCGATCTCGCACAAGTGGGTGCGCGTGCAAACCAGCGGTCTGGTCAAGCGGCTGTGCCGCCATCACATGGTTCACCACGCCGGCGACGGCAGCATGAACTTCGGGATGTCGACGACGTTCTGGGATCGCTTGCTTCGCACGTACACGCCGCGCGTCCGGCGCAAGAACCACTCGAAGGCGCTGCGTGCGCTGCACGTGCGGAACCGGCGGCACCATCGGCAGCGGTGGACGCACCGCCGATACCTGCCGGCGTCGGACCTGATGACGGTCACCGTCCGTCGCGGCTAGCGCTGCGGAGCTGGTGGCATCGGTGGCATCTGCATCGGTGGCATCTGCATCGGAGGCATCTGCATCGGAGGCATCGGCATCGGAGGCATCGGCGGGCGCGGCTTGCGCGCGAACACCGTCGCCCACTCGACCCGACCCGTGACCTGCATCAGCACGAACAGCGTGATCACGGCGCCTGCGGTCACCGTCAGCCCGGTGTAGCCCTCGAAGAAGAACGCGTAGCTGAACAGCACGAGGAACACGGTCTGCGCGATCGCGGCCTCGACGACCACGAACAACCGCCCCGCAACGAGACGCAGGTACGAGATCACGAGTGCGATGCTGACCAGCGCCGCGAGCCCGAACGCGACATGCACGTCGAGGTGATCGACCAGGTACGCGAACAGCAGGTGGAACGCGAAGAAGCCGGCCGCGAGGAAGAAGTAGTTCATCGGGTGCAGCGAGCGGCCGCGCAGCACGCCGAGGATCACCATCACCGTGAAGAAGAACAGCAGCCCGACCGGTGCGAAGAACGCGATCCGCGCCGCGAGCGGACCGGGGTTGGTCTTCGATGGGAGATCGATCGCGATGTCGTGGCCGGCGACCAGGTTGTCGAACTTCCACGTCGACGTGCCGTCCGCGCGGGTGGTCGGCGACATCGAGCCCGCGGGGAAGTCGATCGCGGCGTCGCCGGTGTGGGCGATCAGCTCGAAGTCGGTGATCTGCGAGACGCCCGTGCCGAAGCCGTAGTGCCAGACGTCGAGGCCTCGCGACTGGTACGCGACCTCGATCGGTGCGGTACCCCCGGGTGGGAGCTCGATCGTGGAAACGACGCCCGAGAGGTCACTGGCGCGCGCGGGCTTGCCGGCGACCGCGAACTTGAAGCCGTCGTAGATCGCCTCGCTCGACGGGAACGCGAAGTTGACGAACAGCGTGCGGGACTCGGGCGTCGGGTTGGCGACCGCGTACTGGGCGGCGAACGCGACCGCGTAGGTGTCGTACCAGAGCAGGCCCTTGCGCCGATGAGCGAGGTCGATGGCGACGTCGATCCGGCTGCGCGTCAGCGGGACCGGGACCTTGTCGACGACCTGCTCGGTGATCGTCTTCGTCACGAGCTTCCCGTTGCTGTCCCGCTCCTCGACCTCGCGTGAGACCGAGCGCTGCACCTCGTACCAGACAGATGGGGCCTGCTGGACGTGCTTGCCGCCCCACAGCTTCTGGACCTCCTGCTCGAGGCGGTAGTCGAACTGGTCGGTTCGATCGACGACCGTCGCGCCGAGGATGACCCAGCCGATCGCGGTGCAGAGAAAGATGATTCCGATGCCGAACAACCGCCACAACGTCATGACGCTTCAAGGCGGCAGCGGTCGGCGATGTTCCGTCTCCCCGAACACTTCAAGAGTGTGGAGATTTGATGAAGGGCCGAACCCGCGGCTCGAACGTACAAGGAGGAGTCGGAACGGCCAGTGGACCACTGGTCCAGGTGGACCTGCGGGTGGACCAGGTCCATGTGCGGCGCGTCGCGATCGAGTGATTCTGCTCGGTTGCTAGATGGCGTGGTTGCTGCTCATGCGTTCGGCATGAAGCAGACGCTACGTACGATGGCGGCCCTCACCCTCGCGTTGATCCCGGCGGCCGCGCTGGCCGACAAGAAGATCGAAGACATCCCGAAGGCCGATCCCAAGGCACCCCTCAGCTCGTGGACCCCGGTGCAGCAATGGCGAGAAGGCGAAGGGACGACGGGCAACAATCCAATTCCGTTCTCGCTGATGGCCGACGAGCTCGGGTCGCGTCTCAGCGAGCTCGGTCGCGCGCGCGTGATCCAGCACTGCCTCCGCCACAAGGAACAGTTCGCAGAGGGCGCGCTGGCGTGGACGGTGTGCCGCGACGACGTCAGGCGGCTCGATCTCAAGAAACTCGAGGCCGAGCTGACCGCGGAAGGCATCACGGGAGCCGCGAAGACGGACGTGCTCGACAACGCGAAGGACATCGTCACGACGGCGAAGCTGACCGGAGACCCGATCGAAGCGCTGGCCAAGAACGACTCCGGCGTGCAGCAGATCTTGAGGCTCGGCGACTCCGCGCGTGCCGAGTGGACGGCCTACGAAGCGAAGAACAAGGTGGCTGTCGATCGCTACCTCGCGCTCAAGGACGCGGTGCGGTCTGCCCGGGGCAACGACAAGGCCTTCACCGGGTGCTACGAGGCCACGCAGCCCGCATTCGCGAAGGTCGTGAAGGCGTCGGCGTCAAAGATCCCCTACGACACCAGCGCCGATGCGATGGACGGCTACACCGGCGGCTATCTGTCGTTCATGCCGCCGACGGCGGACACGTACATCTCGTCGGTGTCGTACGCGGCATGCCTGTGGAGCATCCACGAGAGTGCCAGGCACTTCTATCGAGTCGCGGCGAGTGCCGCCGGTGGTCGCGCGATCGCCGGACCACGCATGCTGGCCGTGGCGAAGCTCCTCGACGAGAGCTTCAAGCCGAAGTTCGACGATCGCTCGCTCGGCTTCCGGCAGCCCAACGACTGGAAGGCCGGCCCGAGCATCTCCGCACCGGGTCAGTACGACAAGGACCTCGTCAATGGCGAGGCCGTGATCGCCAAGCTGACGCCTGCCGGCGAGCTGACGAAGTTCACGTTCAAGGGCGAGACGATCGAGCGGTGTATCCAGTACGCGAACGACGCGGCGAAGACCTGTCTCAAGCGCGGCATTCTTCCCAACGAGCTCGGTGAGGGCGTGGCGCCCACCAAGTTCCTGTCCGGCGTGAAGCCGGGCCTGAGTGTCGCTCTCAAGTTCGGCTTTCCCGAAGTGGTGTGGAACGCGAAGACCAAGACGCTGACCACGATTCTCACGATCCCCGTCAACTGATCAACCGAGCAAAGACCACCATGACCAAGTTAACGATCACGTTTCTCTCCTTGCTCACGATCACCGCGTGCAAGAAAACCGAAGACAAGAAAGCCGGCGACACCAAGGTCACCGACACGAAGGAAGACACGAAGGCCGACACCAAGGTTGCCGCCCCGTCCGCGCCGAGCTCGGACGGCAAGTGCGCCTCCGGCTTCAGCTACAACACGATGGGCACGTTCTGCATCAAGCTGCCGCCGAAGTACGCCGGGAAGACGGACGCCGAGGGTCGAGAGTCCGGCAACGGCACCGCGAAGCAGTACGGTTGGGCTGGTGGTGATTCGGGCAGCGACTACGGCATCACCGTGTTCGTGTCCCCGATGAACGAGGAGTACTGGCTCGATAGCATCGAGCGCGTCAAGCAACCGCCCTACGAGGGCAAGCTGACCGCCGAGGGCAAGCTCGAGGGCGGCGGCGCGTGGGCGACGGGTGACTCCAGCGCGCCGCCGGCGGGCAAGAACCAGCGCCGGTGGATTCACACCGTGGCGAAGAGCGACAAGCTGAAGCTGACGTGCGAGGTCTCGCGCGCGAACGGCACGGCGGCGCCCACCGAAGCAGAGGTCTTCGAGAGCTGCAAGTCGATCGTGTTCGCGAAGAGCTGATCAGCCGCGGCGCAGCGCTTCGAGATCGATCTCGAAGCGATTCGCGAGCCGGCGCACGTGAGACCGCGAGGTCTCGAGCTCGCGTGCGATCGCACTCGCGTTGCCTTGATGCTTCCTCGCGACGCTGAGGAAGTTCTCCTTCGACTGCGGCTCCGACGGCGGCTCTGGCTCACGCACCGGTGCCGCAGCGGTCGTTTCGAGCAGGATGTGTTTGACGTCGATCAGGGGATTGCCGGCGAGCAACACCGCGCGAGAGATCACGAGGCGAAGCTCGCGCACGTTGCCGGGCCAGTCGTAGCTGGTGAGCGTGGAGAGCGCGGCGACGGTGAAGCGCGGCATCTCGAGACCTGCCTCGCGCGCGGACTCGGCCAGGAACTCGTGCGCGAGGTCGGGGATCGCAGCCCGGCGCTCGCGCAGCGGCAGCAGCTCGAGCGTGATGCCGTTGAGGCGGAAGTACAGGTCCTCGCGAAACTCGTTGCGCGCGACCAGCTCGGGAAGCGAGCGGTGGCTCGCCGCGACGATGCGAGCCGTGAGCTCGATCGGGACCACGCCACCGACGCGAAACACCTTCCTCGCCTCCAGCGCTCGCAAGAGCTTGCCCTGGAGCTCGAGCGGGAGATCGCCGATCTCGTCGAGGAGCACGGTGCCCTTGCCGGCGACCTCGAGGAGGCCGGGCTTCATCTGCGTGGCGCCGGTGAACGCGCCGCGCTCGTAGCCGAACAGCTCGCTCTCGAGCAGCGTGCCGCTGAGCGCCGCGCAGTTGATCGCGACGAGCTCGCCGGGCCGCCCGGACAACGTGTGGAGCGTGCGTGCGAGCACCTCCTTGCCGGTGCCGGTCTCGCCGCGGATCAGCACGCCGACGCCGTGGCGCGCGATGCGCTCGAGCAGCTCGGTCTTGCCGGCGCCGCTCGGGTCGCGCACGATCACCGCCGCGCGATGCGCCGCCTCCTCGCTGACCGCGGCGCGTGCGGCGAGGATGATCAACGTGTAGGGCCCGAGGCGAAGGCTGTCGCCGATCGGTAGTGGTGCAGGCTTGTCGCGCTCGAGCTTGGTTCCGCCGACCTTGATTCCGTTGGTGCTGCCGATGTCCTCGATGTGCACCTCGCCGCGATCGACGTGCAGGCGCGCGTGGCGCCGCGAGATCCGCGCATCGATCAAGGGCAGGTCGCAGTCCGGATCGCGACCGAGCACGAGCTCGCCCGTGACCGGCAGCGGGCGCGTGGTCATCTGATCGTCACCCACCACGAGGACGTAGAGGTTGGCGCTGTGGGCGCCTCCGCCGGTGCTCGGATCGGCGACGGTGGATGGTTGGTCCCGGGGCTGCACGCGCCCCTAGTATACGGATGTCCACGTGCAGCACGAACCTACAACGGCTCGCTGTGCACCGCCGTGCCTACTTCTTCGGGCGTGGCAACGGGTCGAGACTGAACGACAGCTTGTCGTCGGGTGCCTTGCTGTAGAACCGCTGCGACGAGGGCTTGAACCCGACGCGCTCGACCCGCACGTCGATGCCCGAGAACCCGTTGATCTGCACCATCGTCGGGCTCGTGCCGGCGCGCCGACCGCCGATGAACACCTCGGCACCGGGCGGGCTGGTCAAGATCTTGAGCTTGTGCGTCGGTCGCACGAGCGTGATGTCGAGTGTCGCGGGCTTGCCCTCTGCGAGCGCGATCAACCGGGACTCTGCCTTGTAGCGTGGGTGCGCGACCTCCACCTTGTGGCTCGCACAGGTACCCGCGACCGTGAGTGGCGACGCACCGATCGGGCGGCCATCGAGCGCGACCATCGTGCCGGCGGGCGACGTCGTGACCTCGAGCTTGCACGGACCATCCCCGACGACGACCGGGCCTTCGGTACTCGGATCGGGCTCGGGATCTTTGGCTGGAGGGGAGACCGCAGCGACGGCGGTGGGAGCAACAGGAGTCGCGGACTTCGCGGCCGGTGGCGTGGGCGTCCCCGGCGGGGGGGCGGTGACGACCTTCTCGGACTCACCGCCACCACCACGCGATGCGATCGCGATGATCGCGATCAGCAGTAGACTTCCAAGCGCGGCGCCACCGATGACCATGACGCGACGGTTCAGCCACGGGGTGCGTCGCGTTTCGGTCGCGAGGAATGCCTCGCCGGCGGGCACGGGCGTGTGGACGTCGGAGAGGAAGCGCTGGGGATTCGGCGGCGGGATCGTCGGCAGGGGCTGGCTGTGTAACGGGAACGACGGTGGCATCGCGTGCGGGGTCGCCATCGGTTCGATCCGCAGCATCCCCGACGCGCCGTCGACTCGCAGCAACCCCGATCGACCGGAGTCATCGTCGACGCGCAACAGGCCCGACGCCTCGAGCCGCAGCTGTCCCGAGTGGCCGGATTGCGTCTCGATGCGAAGCGGCTCCGACTGACCGTGCTCGCCATCGACGCGCAGCAAGCCCGAGGGCTCGATCCGGATCGACGGCGGCATGGTGTTGCCACGCATGCGCATCACGGGAATCGGTATCGACGTCATCTGAGACGGTTCCTCGCGGAGCACGTTCTGATCGAGGCGAAGCATCGGCGGGACCGTGGTGCCGGTGCGACGCATCGGCGGAGGGACCGTGGTGCCCCGGGCATGTGCGACGAGCACCTGGTGGTTGTCGGCGCGCGCGACCAGCACCTGCTCGTCACCGGCCAGGAGTGGGATCGCCGGGACGATCTGCGGGAAGTCGTTCTCCATCGCGAAGTTCGCGTGGTCCTCGTAGAGCGTGCAGTCGATGAACCCCTTGAGACTGTCGTCCGTCAGGTTCATCAGCGGATTCGCCGGCAGGATGTAGTCCGAGCCCGGCGTGCGCAGCGGCTCTGGTGGCGGCTCGATCTCGATCGGGAGGGCGACGGCCTCCGACGGCGAGTCGGCGATGATCGGGAGGATGAGCTCGAGGACGTTCGCTTCGGGCGGCGTCTTCGGCGGGATCATGGCCGGCGCGACGACGGAGCCGATCCGGCGCTGCGAGTTGGTGGCGGTGCGCGACATGGTGACGCCGTTCGTGTTGGTCGGCACGCGCAGGATCTTCGTCATCGAACCGGTCCCGATGGCGGACGACGGCAACGGGATCGCGACAGGCGTCTCGCTGAACGGTTCGAGGCCGGTGTCGATCGACACCTGGTTCGTCGGCTCGAGGTTCGCGCGCGCTTGTTGGAGTAGCTCGAACACCGACTGGCTGGCGGGCGTCAGCCGGCGAATCCCGAGCCGCATGCCCGGGCGCTTGAACGGGTTGTCGGGCGTCGGCCACGCTGCGAGCACCACGCAGGTGCCTTGCAGCACCGGGCGATGATCGGCGAGCTGGATCGAGAACGGCGTCTCGAGCCCGACGGGGCGCTGGTTCAGGGTCGCGACGAAGAACGACGTCTCGTCGGAGAACCGATGAAACATCGAGACGAATTGTTCGGACGACGTGCAGCGAGTCGCCACACACAACGCCTTGACCTTGCTGGGAACCACCAACTACCCAGTGTAGAAAATCGCGAGCCCACTCGCAAAATGTGTTTCGGGATTTTCCTCAGATCTCCGCAGGGCTGTACGTCGATCAGGGTCGAGCAGCGGCGATACCTGCGACGAACAAGAGGTCAGCTTCCACACGTTGGAGGTAGGTGGATCAGCGGGGTGGTATACGAGTGCCATGCTCCGGATCGCGATGCTCCTGCTGATGCTCGCCGGAACGGCCTCCGCGGAGGCCAAGCGGCTCGAGGTCAAGATCGACGCCACGATCGAGGTCGAGGTCGGGAATTTGATCGGGTTCGCTTGCGATCAGCCGAAACTGCTAGACGCCCAGATGAAGACGAAGAAGCGTTCGGGCCTCGGCGGCGAGGTCAACGTGTTCGTGGTGAAGGGCCTCATGAAGGGCACCACGCTGTGCCGGATCGGGAACGACGTGACAGGTGGCTCCAGGCTGTTCGAGGTCGTGGTCCGCGAGAAGTAGATGGCGATGGATCTGCTCCAGCGTGCGCAGCGCGCCGTGGATGAGGTGGCGCGCGAGGCCCTGGAGACGGCGGCCCGCTCCGCCAACGAGCGGATCTGGGTCCGCCGCAATGCCGCGCGGATCTATCGCGAGCGCTTCGATGACCTCGCCTCCGCGCGTGCCGTGCTCGACGAGCTCGAACCGCTGACCGGGATCGAATGGCGGTTGGCCGCGGCGGCGTGGGCCGAGCTCGGCGATCGCCCGCGCGCGATCCGCTGTCTCGAGAGCGCGGCGAGCAATGCGCGCACGGCCCACGATCTGTGCACCGTGGCGCTCGGCTATCGCGACTGCGAGTTTCCCGACGAGGGCAGACTTCTCGTCGACGGCGCCGAAGGCCTCGTGACGCGAGCCCTCGATTGCTGGACGGTCGCCAACGTCAAGCGCACGTTCGAGTTGCCGGGCCTACCGGTCCTCGAGCGCGGGTTGCTCGACGCGGTGGACCCGATCGAGATCGTCACGTTCGCCCACGCGCTGGCCACCTACGGCGCCGACGCGGAGACGCTCGGTTCGGCACTCGGTCGCGCCGAGCTTGGGGCGTCGACCGTCGACGGCTGGCTCGCCGTCGCGCTCGCTCACCAGCAACTCCTCCAGGATCAAGCGCGAGCCATCGCGTGCATCGGCCAGGCCTCGAAGCTGTCGATCTCTCCGGATCACGAGCGCGCGATCGGCATCTCCCGTACGCACGCCAACATCTCCCAGTTGCTCGACGACGAACGGCCGCGGCTACCTCCCCACCAGCTCCTCCGCGCGGGTGCACGCACGTTCGGCTTCGCGCGCGATCCGAACAAGCTGCTCGGCTGGCTGCGCTCGCGGATGCCGCGCTCCAGCGGAGGTGCGCTCGCGAACCAGGGAGCGTTTCATTTTCATGACGACCTGATCACGCTGCTCGAGATCCAACGCTCCGGCGCCGTCCCTCATCCGTTACCGGCGTATGGAGGCGGCCTCCGCGAGGTCGCGCGCGGGATCGGGCCGGGCGAGGATCTCATGCGTCGCGCGTTCGCGTGCACACTGCTCTGTATCGACGACGCCGCCGGTCTCGCGCCCGGTGACCACGAGGGCACGCTCGCGATGCTGCTATCGACCTGCCTCGAGCTGGGTGGCGATGCGGTCGAGGGGGCGATCGGGCTCTACGCTGCACTCGCCGACGCGTACGAGGCGACGCACGTCACCAGCCACCTGGCGTTGTTCGCCGATCTCGCCCTCGCGATGGCCGCGGCGTGGCTCGATCCGAGCGATCCGCGGATCGACGGCGTGATCGATCGGCTGTTCCGCGACGAGCCGAGCTACCAACCGCGGAGCTCGCGCCGCTGGCTCCTCGGGATCTCCGAACGCGAGGGTGGCGTCCCGGGCCAGACGAGGATCTGGTCGGTGCTCGCGGAAGACACCCTCTCGCATCCGCGCCACGACCGGCTGCGGAGACGTCTGGTGCTACCGAAGTGAGTAGGCGGGGCCTACTCCTCGATCTGCGAAGGCTTCTTCTCGTCCCGCTTGCGGTGGTTGTGGTCGAGGATCGCCTTGCGCAGGCGGATCGACTTCGGCGTCACCTCGCACAGCTCGTCGTCGTTGATGAACTCGAGCGCGGCTTCGAGCGAGAGGATCTTCGGCGGAGCCAGCACGAGCTTCTCGTCGGCAGCCGTCGTCCGGATGTTCGTCAGCTTCTTCGACTTGCTCGGGTTGACGACCAGGTCGTTATCGCGCTGGTGGATGCCGACGATCATGCCCGCGTAGACGTGGATGTTCGGACCGATGAACATCTGTCCGCGCTCCTGCAGGTAGAACAGGCCGTACGCGTTCGAGGTACCTTCCTCGCTCGCGATCAGCACTCCGTTCTGCCGCGTCTTGATCGCGCCACCGACCGGGCCGTACTCCGCGAACTGCGTGTACAGCACGCCGGTGCCGCGGGTGTCGGTCATGAACTGCGAGCGATAGCCGATCAGGCCGCGGGCGGGGATCCGGTA
>JANNBP010000392.1:0-3483 GCA_031385555.1 Deltaproteobacteria bacterium
CGCTCGCACCGGCTTCGTGGCCGGTCTTGACGGGACGTGCGACGAATTCACCAGGCTCGTCGCCTGGCACGAACACGATCGTTCCGTTCTCGGTGCGCTGCACCGCCTCGACGGGAACGAAGAGATGTTCGTGCTCGTCCCCCTTGGTATCGGCGAGCGACACCCGAGCGAACATGCCCGGCTTGAGGCGTCCGGCTGGGTTCGTCAAAGCGATGCGAACTTTCACCGCACGGCTGCGTGAATCGACGATCGCTCCGACATAGCCAACGGTGCCGGCGAATTGCTCCTCCTTGTACGCGGTGACAGCCACCTTGACCTTCTGGCCGATCGCGACCTGTGCGAGGTCGCGCTCGAAGACGTCGACGAGTAGCCAAACCTCAGAGAGGTCCATGACGAGGTACATCGACTTGTCGGGGTTGACCATCTCTCCCAGCGTCACCGGACGCTCGACGACAACGCCGTCGATGGGCGATGCGACCGCGAAGGTGGATGAGAAGTGCGCGACCTTGTCAGGCAAACCGGCTTCGCCGACGCCGAGCGCGTGCAACCGATTTTCTGCGGCCTGCAACTCGGAGGACGTGCGTACGGCCTCCGCCTCGGCCTTTCGCCATTCGACCTCGGCGCTGATCTTCTTCTCGAACAGCTGCTTTTCACGATCTGCGTTCTCGCGTGCGAGACGAGACGACGCCGCAGCCGACACGTAGTCTGCTTTGGCCCGGCCGAGCTCCGGTGATTCGACAACGGCGAGGAGTTGACCCTTCTTGACGGAGTCGCCAATACCGGCCTTGAGTGAGGTGATGCGGCCAGGCACGCGCACGCCTACGCGTGCCTGCCGATCCTCGGCGGCAACGATCTGGCCGTTCGCTTCGAGCACTGCTGTTTCCTTGCGAATCTCGACCTTGACGACCTCGATCTTCGCGGCCTTCATCTGCTCAGCAGCGAGATGGACGACCTTGCCTTCGCCTTTCTCGTCGTGTCCTTCACCGTGGCCCTCCTTTCCCTTCTCTCCCTTTTCGTCGTGCTCCTTCGCTACTTCGGCGGGCTTGTCCTCGCCTTTGCAAGCAATGATGCCGGCGAGCAAGACGGCAACGATGGTCATGTGACTCTTCATGGCGTTCCTTCCAGCGAGCGGCCGAGCGCTCGGTCGAGCGCGGCGCGTGCTTCGATCGCCTCGGCGATCGAGTCGAGATAGGTGAGTTGAGATTCGACGAGATCGCGTCGAACGGTGTTGAGATCGAGGAGGCCGAGCTTGCCGGCCGCCAACGAATCACGCGCGAGCTTGAGGTTCTCGGCGAGTGTTCCGACAACCTGTTCATCGAACGACGAGATGGCTTCGCTTGCTGCACGAAATCGTCGTGCTGCAGTGCGGACTTCACGTTCCACACCGGTGCGAAACGCGGTTGCCTCGATCGTGGCTCTGCTCCGCTGTGCGCGTGCAGCGTGACGACTACCCTGGTTTCGGTTCCACACCGGCAACTCGAGGCGCACACCGACGATGACTGCATTTGCTCCATCGACAGCGTCGCGCGCCCAGGTAACCGACAGCTCGGGATCTGGCGTTGCCACGGAGTCGGCCAGCTCGACTGCAGCGGTGCGCGCGTCTCGCATGCGCTCCGCTGCGATGAGGTCTCTGCGGGTTCCGAGTGCCTCTGAGACAAGCTGGTCTTCGGGCTTCGTGGGTTGGGCGAAGCGAGGTAGGGACCCCGTTGGCTCGAGATCGGCGCCAGGCGAACCGAGTGCTTCGCCGAGCGCTTGCTGAGCGAGCAGGAGATCGCGCTCGGCAGCTTTCTTCGCGGCGAGCGCTCGGCCGAGACTGGCAACGGCGACGTTGACGTCGGTTTGTGTTGCGGCGCCTAGCTTGAGTCGCTCGTCCGCTGCTGCTCGAAATTCCTTCGCGGCCAGTTCGTTTTCGGTCGTTACCGCAACGCGCGCCCGAGCCACGAGGGCGAGCTCGAAACTCCGCCGGACCTCGGCGCGCAAGGTGTTGCGTGCCGCTGCCAGATTCTCCGACGCTGCATCGCGTTCGGCTGACGCCACCCGCCTGCGCGCGCTGCGTTTACCGCCGAGCTCGATCGCTTGGCTGATCCCGAGCTCGAAGTCGTAGAACGTTTTTCCACCCGCGCGAGCGCGACCCGCGGTGAGCTCGAGTGCCGGGTTGTAGTTGTAATTCCCAGCCTGCTCGACGTTGCCCCTCGCCTCGTCGACCTGTGCGGTCGCGATCGACAAGGTTGGACTCTTGTCGGCAGCCGCAAGAGCTTCGGCGAGTGTGATTGGTCGCCCAGATGCGGTGCCGACCGAAAGCAATAGAAGTGATGCCGCAGTAAAAGCGGATCGCAGTCGTTTCATAGCGTCTCCCGAACGAGATCGACGGAACTAGCCCGCATCGGTCTCGGGCTTTGAGCCTTCGCCGCGACTACGGACGTACAAGCGCGCCCGACCCGAGGATCAGGTTAGGCGCGCACTTCCTTCGATCAGGCGATCGGCGGACGGTGCGGTGGTGGCTCACTCGAGCGACCGAACATCGCAAGGATCGAGCTTGGATCGAGTCGCGAGGAGCTGCAGAACGTCTTCGTGCTCGCGACGCGCGACTCGGGTCGAGCCGACATCGTCGCGTGGCAACCACAATGGTGTGCTAGTGGAGTGCACGAATGCTCACCACAATCCGCCCCGTGGTCAGAATCGCGCTCGTGATGAGGCAGATCGGCGTGAGTGATCAGATGCACGGCCGCTTCCGCCACCTCGGACATCCCCGGGGTGATGGAGAACAGCAACGCGAAAACGATCAGGAACCTCACGGATGTACGACGCTACTTTGCGGCTTTTGGGCTGCTAACGCAACCCCGCTAACGCGGAGTGCCCGTCGACACAACAATCTCCGAAGGATAGTGAAACATTCCGGCGTCGCATCGGGCGCGGAACGGAGCTGGAGATGAGCGAGGCGCTCGCCGTTCTCGGATTCGCGACCATTCCAGCCGTCGCGATCATCATCGGCGCCTCGGTCGCCGTGATGCGTACCCCGAGCGCGCGGACCCAGAGCATGGTCCAGCACTTCGCTGCAGGGGTCGTGTTTGCCGCCGTTGCTGGAGAGGTGCTTCCCGATCTGCACGATGCGCACGCTCCATTCCCTACCGTGATCGGGTTCTCGATCGGCGTGGCCCTGATGCTGCTGGTGAAGCACCTCGTCGAATCAGCTGCCGGTGAAGGTGATAAGGCAGCACCACGGACGGCCAAGTCGCTGCTGATCGTCGTGCTCGTCGATGTCGTGATCGACGGCATCCTGGTTGGAGTCGGCTTCGCCGCCGGAAAAGAGAAGGGCATCCTCATCATGGTCGCGTTGACCATCGAGGTGCTGTTCCTCGGGCTCGCCACGGTCGGTGAGTTGCTCGAAGCCGGGGCGAGCCGTCGTCGAGCAATGGCAAGCGCCTTCCTGATCGCCGGTCTGCTACTCGTCGGCGCTGTCATCGGTGTCGCGTTGTCGTTCAT
>JANNBP010000395.1:0-11105 GCA_031385555.1 Deltaproteobacteria bacterium
AGCCCGAGTTGCTTGGCGACGATCACCTTCATGATCTCGTTGGTGCCGGCGTAGATCCGCTGCACGCGGGCATCCATGAACGCGCGCGTCACCGGGTACTCGAGCATGTAGCCGTAGCCGCCGAAGAACTGCAGACAGGTGTCGACGATCTCCTGTGCCGTATCGGTCAGCCAGAACTTCGCGATCGAGCACTCCTTGACGAGGTACTTTCCGGAGACGTGCTCGGCGACGACCTTGTCGACGTACGCGCGACCGACCTCGACCTTCGCGAGACACTCGACGAGCTTGAACTGCGTGTTCTGGAACTTGCTGATCGGTTTGCCGAACGCCTTGCGCTCCTTGGTGTACGCGATCGTGTCTTCGAGCACTTGCTCGGACGCCGACTGCGCACCGATCGCGACGCACAGCCGCTCCTGCTGCAGCTTCTGCATCAGCATCATGAAGCCGCCGCCCTCGGCACCGAGCCGGTTCGCGACGGGCACGCGGCAGTCCTCGAAGAACATCTCCGACGTGTCCTGCGAGGCCATGCCCATCTTGTGGAGGCGCTTGCCCCTGGTGAAGCCCTTGCGGGTCGCCTCGACGAGGAACAGCGAGATGCCCTTGTGCGCGTTCGCGGGATCGGGATCGGTCTTCGCGGCGACGATGATCAGATCGCAGAGCTGACCGTTCGAGATGAACGTCTTCGCACCGTTGATCACGTACTCGTCACCGTCGAGCTTCGCGGTCGTCGCGATCGCGGCGAGGTCACTGCCAGTGCCGGGCTCGGTCATCGCGAGGGCGGTGACGAGCTCGCCGTTCGTGCAGCCGGGCAGCCACTTCTGCTTCTGCTCGTCGCTCCCGAACGTGTGGATGTACGGAACGATGATGTCGGAGTGGAGCGCCGCCGCGAAGCCGCTCTCGTACGCGCGGGCGAGCTCTTCCATGATGATCACCGAGTGGAGGAACGTGCCGCCGGCGCCGCCGTACTGCTCGTCCATCCACGGGCACAGGAAGCCCGCCGCACCGGCTTTGCGCCAGAGCTCGCGATCGACCTGCCCTTGCTCGCGAAACCGCTCCTGATGCGGCTTGATCTCGCGCTCGACGAAGGTGCGAAAGGCGGAGCGGAACGTGTGGTGATCCGCGTCGAACAGAGTGCGATCCATGCGCGGAGCTATAGCACCGTCACTTCATGCCGTAGCACTTCATCAACCGCGGCGTGCAATGGACTTCGCTCCGTCGCACTTCGGGTCGGCGCCGGAATCGCCGGCGAGGCTTCCGTCGTCATACGCCGCACCATGCGCGGAGCTCCAGCACCGTCACTTCATGCCGTAGCACTTCATCAACCGCGGCGTGTAATGGACTTCGCTCCGTCGCACTGCGGGTCGGTGCCTCGCCACCTCGCTGGGCACCGGTCTCGACGATCGCCGGTGACCGCTCGTGGCCGCGACGCGCCTCGGCGAGGAAGGGCGCGAAACACCGGCCCATGCCGCCCTTGCCGATCGAGCGGATGTAGACCGTCGATGATCGATGATCGCGCCGACGAGCGGCTCGTCGATCCGCTAGTGGTCCCGCACGCACTCGAGCTGCAGGTTGTCACAGCGTCTACCCAGCTCCGGATCTGGTTCGCGCCCCGCCGCCTGGACCTTGCGCTTCTCGACGGCTTCGATGCCCCTGCAGACCTCCATCTGTGCGCGCAGCAGCGAGGTCTGTGGCGAGAACCTGTCGATGCACTTGTCGCAGATGTTTTCCTGCCTCGCCGCCGCGTCCCACGTGACGTAACAGTCGTTGGCTTCCTTGCAGCTGAGCGCTCCGAACTTCACGAAGCGATCCGAGCACTGCATGCTCCAGTAGCAGGCTGCGAGTTGCGAGCAGCTCCTCGCATCATCCATGCACTGCTTGATCCCGCCACGCGCGCAGTTATTCATACAAGCCTGATCCCTGATCTGGCACTTCTCCATGCGCTTGCAGTGGTCCTCACAGCTACCGCCCGGACCCGGCGGGCCCCACTCCTCGGTCACGACGGTGGCATCCGGCGGTACCGCAACGACCACCGCATCGGGCGTCTGCCTCTTCACGATCGCTGCATCCACAGTGCCCGCGACCGCCGCATCCGCAGACTTCGTGTCGTCGGTCTTGCTCTTGCGCGTCGCCATCACCACGCCGAACGCGATCCCGAACGCGACGAACAGCAACGCACCGGCGAGCGCGATCTTCTTCCCTGCCGAGGGCGAGACTGCCGGCTGGCTCGCGTGCCCACTGACATGAGGAGGCGCGCTGGTGCTGAGCGGCGGCGGCAGCGATCCGGGATGCGCCCGCGCACTCATCACCGAGTGCCGCAGATCCGGAACGTTCGCCCACTGCACCGCACCCGTGCCGAGCGTCGCGCCGACCTCGGTCTGCGCCGCGTGCGCCGACGTCTGCGGCACCATCGACAGCGTCCGCAGCGCCGCGCTCATGTCCGCCGCGGTCTGGAATCTCGCCCTCGGATCGCGAGCAAGCGCCACCTGGAAGAACGCCGCGACGTCCGCGCTCACGGGAACGACGTCCTCGATCGCCATCGGCTCCTCGAGCGCGAGCGCCGCGTACTTCGCCTCGCGGGTCGCGCCACCGAACGGCCGCACGCCGGCGATCAGCTCGTACAGGATGATGCCGGTGGCCCACAGATCCGCGCGGCCATCGACGGTCGCCGCATCGAGCAGCTGCTCGGGCGCCATGTACTCGAGGGTGCCGAGGATGTGACCGGTGACCGTGCTGGTGGTCGCCGCGCCGAGCACCTTCGCGATCCCGAAGTCGAGGACCTTGACCGCGCCGGTGCCGGCGAGCAGGAAGATGTTCTCGGGCTTGAGGTCGCGATGGACGATGCCCTGCCGATGCGCGGCACCGAGCGCGTCGAGGAGCTCGAGGCCGACGCGCCGGATCTGGTCGCCGGGCAGCCCGGTGCGGAGCGAGTCGCGCAGCGGCTTGCCCGCCAGCAGCTCCATCACGAGGTAGAGCTGACCCTCGGGGGTGCGGCTGGCATCGCTGACCGCGACGATCGCCGGGTGGCCGATCGTGCTCGCCGCGCGGGCCTCGGCGAGGAAGCGCTGCTGGAGCTCGGCGTCGACGGTGTCGGTCAGCACCTTGAGGGCGACCTTGCCGTGGGTGATCACGTGGCGCGCACGGAACACGCAGCCCATGCCGCCCTTCCCGATCACCGCCTCCAGCTCGTAGCGGCCGTCGACTACCTGTCCGACCGTCAGTTCGGCCATTTCGGGATGTATACACTGGCGACTCGTGTGGATCACAGATCGCGCCGGCATCACGCTCGCGGCTTTCGTCAAGGCGAAGGCCGACGTGCCGAACTCGCTCGCGAAGCGCCATGTCGAGACGGGCAAGGTGTTCGTCGACGGTGCGTGCGTCACCACGATCGACCACCGGCTCGCCGAGGGGCAGCAGGTCGAGCTCCGGCTCGGTGCACAACGCCCACACGATCCCGAGCGTGAGGGCGTGCTGGTCTACGACGATGCCCACGTCGTGGTGATCGACAAGCCGTCGGGCGTCAACAGCGTGCCGTACGAGGATCGCGAGACCGGGACCGCGATGGATCTGATCCGCGGCGCGTGGCGCCGCCAGGGCAAGCAGGCCACCACGATCGCACTGCATGTCGTGCACCGGATCGATCGCGCCACCTCGGGCCTGCTGATGTTCGCGAAGAGCAAGCGTGCCGAGGTCGGGCTGGCGGCGCAGCTGCGCGAGCACTCGATGGAGCGGACGTACCTGTGCGTCGCGCACGGCAAGATGACCTCGCGGACGATCCAGTCGAACCTCGTCGCAGATCGGGGCGATCGGCTCCGCGGTTCGACGACCGACGCGACCCAAGGCAAGCGCGCGGTCACCCATGTCGAGGTGCTCGAGACGCTGCGCCACGCGACGCTGTGCAAGGTGCGGCTCGAGACCGGCAAGACGCACCAGATCCGGATCCACCTCTCGGAGTCAGGGCATCCGCTCGTCGGCGAGCCCGTCTACATCCGCGACTACGAGGCCGCCGGCCACCGCTTGCTGACGTCGGGTCGCTTGCTGTTGCACGCCGCCACGCTCGGCTTCGTGCACCCCATCACGGAGCAGCGGGTCGCGTTGCGCTCGGAGCTGCCGCCGGACTTCGTCGCGGCCCTGGACCGCCTTCGCCCGTCCGCTTCGCAAACGCCGTGACCTCGGCGGCACCGACCGGGTGCTCCGTCGAGCGCGGCGTACCGGCCGAGCCCGGGAGATACGAGGCGAGCACCATCGAGCGCACGCTGCGATACAGCTCCGGCGAGGCAAAGTGCTCGACCGCGACCACCTTGTCGTCGATCGCCACCGCGAACCCGACCGTCTTGGTTTCGGGATCGCCGTGGTCGAGCTCGCCGACCAGATGCCGCAAGCGCATGCTGTTCGCACCGCGCCGTTGCGCTGCAGCTGCGACCCGATAGCTCGTGCCGAATTCGCCGCCGACGACCTGATCGATCCGCTCCCAGACCGCGGACTGATTGGTGCTGCGCGCGATCCGGCGCAGCGTCGGCTCCGCGAGTGCGTGCCCCGCGCGAAACCGGTCGGGCCCGTTGCTGCGCGAGAGCTCGGCGCACACGGTCGCGACCTGCTGCGTGCGATGCGGCGCGATCGTCATGCCGCGAACGATCAGGCGATCCTGATGGCCCTCGACGATCAGCTCGCCGCCGAGGATCGCCAGCGGTTGATCCGAGCGATTCGCGATCGTCACCGATTCGATCTCGCCGCGCTCGGTGGCGATCACCTTCCCGCTCGCCATCCCCTCCTGCAACGTGGTGTAGGAGAGCCGCGTCGGTTCCCGGCTCACGATCGGCACGATCGCCAACCGGCCGTCGCGGATCGCGGGCTGGAGGTCGAAGTCCCCGAACCGGAGCTCTGCCGGAACGTCGGGCTCCTGTGGTCGCTCGAGCTTGTGGGGATGCAAGCGCTCGCCGTCAAACACAAACGCTGGCGGCGTCGCCTTCATCATCGGGACGATTTCAGATTCCGGGGTCGCCTCGGGCGGAGGTTGGCTGGGGCTGTCGAGACAAGCCGCGAGCGCGAGCAGACACAGCGGTGACCTCATGAGGGGTATGTCGAAAGCCAGCACGGAACCAGCACCGAAAATCTTCCCCGGTGACAATGATCCTGTGAGTTATCCGACCGACCTCGCGATCCGGTTCGCTACTGTCCAGGACGTCCCGGCCATCCTCGCCTTCATCCGCGACCTGGCCGAGTACGAGCGACTGCTCGACGAGGTCGTCGCCGACCTAGCTTCGCTCGAGGCCACGCTGTTCGGCGTCAAGCCGGCGGCCGAGGTGCTGATCGCCGAGCTGTCAGGAGCGCCGGTCGGGTTCGCGCTGTTCTTCCAGAGTTACTCGACGTTCCTCGGTCGTCCCGGCCTCTATCTGGAGGATCTGTTCGTGCGTCCGAGCGAGCGCGGCAAGGGCGTCGGGCTCGCGCTGATGTCGGCGCTCGCACGGATCACCACGCAGCGAAATTACGGTCGCTTCGAGTGGAGCGTGCTCGCATGGAACGAGCCGTCGCTCCAGTTCTACGCCTCGCTCGGGGCGATCCAGAGGAGTGACTGGCTGGGGCACCGGATGATCGGGCCGGCGGTGGGGGCACTCGCGGATCGCTGGCCGCGCCCCATCGGGAAACCCTAGGGCCTAGCGACGGTTCAGCTCGTCGTTGGTCGTCGACCGTGGACGTTTGGCTTGGTCGCGTCGCGCCTCGAGGCGGCGCATCTCCGCCCTTTCGAATTCGCGAAACAGCTCGAGCTCGATGGAGGTGACGTTGGGGTCGCGCACGAACCGACTACGTTTCAACGGCCATGCCGTTACGAGCTTCTCGTAACCCAACGCACCCGTTGACCGAGCTGTGATGTAGGACTCGAAAAACCACGGGGCGCTCGACGCCGACGGGAGTTATTCGAGGCGAACGCGAGCGCGCACGGGAAAACCTTGAGCGGGGGATAGGCATCGGACTGCACGGTTTCACTCAGCTTTCGAGGACCGAGATGCTAAGACACGGACCGATGCCCGCGGACCACACCGTTGAACAGCCTGGGTTCGACGATGACGTCTTCGTGGCCGAGCGCGTCGCCAGATTTCTGATGGAGTCGCTGAGCACCGGTGGCGCTGCGATGGTCGTCGCGAAATCGGGCCACCTCGCCGAGCTCGCGGCCGTGTTGCGCGACGTCGATCGGGACGCGCTGGTCCTGCTCGACGCCGAGGCCACCCTCGCGGCGATCACACGCGACGGCTCGCTCGACGAAGCCCTGTTCATGCACGTCATGGGCGAGGTGATCAGGCCCCTGCGCGAGCGCGGAAAGATCCACGCATACGGCGAGATCGTGGACCTGCTGCTCGAGGGCGGCCGGACCCACGAGGTGGCTCACGTCGAGTCGTTGTGGAGCGCGTTGCTCGCGTCGATGCCGTTCGGTGCGTTCCACCTCTATCGCCTGCACGTGCCGCGCTCGGTGCTCCGGCTCGAGCAACGAACGCGTGTCCTCGAGGTCGAGGTCGAGCGCCGCCAGAAGCTCGAGACTCGCATGCTCGGGCTCCTCGACTACACCGGCAAGCTGACCTCGGCACACAGCCGCGCGGAGATCGCGACGCTGACGATCGAGGTCGGGTTGCGATCGGTCGAGGCCTCCGCGGCGGCGCTGTGGCTGGTGTCGGCCGACGGCAAGTTCCTCGAGCTCGCGGCGGCTACCCCGGGGGTCGTCAACCCGGAGGTCAAGCGCATCCCGCTCGACGAGGATGGCGTGGTCGCGCACGCCGTCCACGAGCACCGCGCGATCTTCCTCAGCTCGCTCGCCCAGTACGAGCGCGAGTTCCCGCTCTCGTTCCAGGGACGCGGGCGAGGCGATCCGGCGCAGGTGGCGTTCGCGATCCTGCCCGTCGCCGGCGATGGCAAGCCGCTCGGTGGGCTGTGGCTCGCCTACGATCGCGAGCGCGCGTTCGACGCTGCCGAGCGAACGTTCAAGGAGATCGTGGCGCGACACTGCGGGCTGGCACTCGAGCGCACCGACCTCGCGGAGAAGGAGCAACGCGCGCGCGCCGAGATCGAGCTGCTCTACGCGCTGACCAGCGACGTCGCCGTCGCCGACGATCTCGAGGCCGTCTATGACATCGCGCTGAACACGGTGATGTTCGGGACCGCGTCCGATCGCGCGGCGATCCTGCTGATCGATGACGGCAAGATGCGGTTCAAGGCGTGGCGTGGTCTGTCCGACGCGTATCGCGCCGCCATCGACGGCCACTCGCCGTGGGTGCTCGACGACAAGCACCCCGTTCCGATCGGGGTGGAGGACACCGAGATCGATCCTGAGTGGGCGAGCTTCCGCGAGGTCTTCCACGCCGAGGGAATCCGCTCGCTGGCGTTCATTCCGTTGCTGCACCGCAGACGGCTGGTCGGCAAGTTCATGGTGTACCGCGACCAGCCGCAGCCGTACACGGCGCGCGAGCTCCAGCTCGCCTCGACGGTAGCCTTCCACGTCGGCGAGAGCCTCGCCCGCAAGCACGACGAAGCGGCGCTCGCCCGCGCGTTCGTCGAAGAGAAACAGGCGCGTGCCGAGGCCGAGGAAGCCACCCGCGCGCGCGAGGAGATCCTCAGCGTCGTCTCGCACGATCTGCGCAACCCGCTGGGCACGGTCCTGATCGGCGCCAGCTCGCTGCTGCAAGTGGACGGCGATCGGCGCGTCGCCGGCATCGCCGGGCGGATCCATCGGCAGGCCGAGCGGATGGCGCGGTTGATCGACGACCTCGTCGACTTCGCCGGGATCCAGGCCGGCAAGCTCGCGATCGATCGCGTCGAGCACGCACCTACCGAGATCATCCACGCGGCTACCGATCTGTTCGGCCCGCTCGCCGAGGAGCGCGGCCTGACGCTCGAGAAGACGGTGCAACCCAACCTGCCGTCGATCTCGTGCGACTCCGAGCGCGCGCTCCAGGTGCTCGCGAACCTGATGTCGAACGCGCTCAAGGTCACGCCGAAGGGTGGCCGGGTGCAGATCGGTGTCGAAGCGCGCGCCGCGGACGTCGTGTTCTTCGTCAACGACAGCGGCCCCGGCATCGACGCCACCGAGCTCCCGCACATGTTCGAACGCTACTGGCGTGGCAAGGCCTCCCAGTACCGCGGCGCCGGCCTCGGGCTGTCGATCGCGCGCGGCATCGTCGACGCGCACGGCGGCAAGATCTGGGCGGAGAGCACGATCGGGGTCGGCAGCACCTTCTACTTCTCCCTCGCCCCTTCGAACTAGAGGAACCAGAGCTCGCCTGGGTCCTAGCGCGACAGCGCGAGCTCCCAATCCTGAGCTTGATTTAGGAGGACAGAGAAGCTTCCGGCGAGTCGAGGTCAACCGAGGTGAGCGCTGGGGGTAGTCAGACCCATTTGCGAAGGTGGAGAGCCGATGCGGCTGCTCCACACCTCCGACTGGCACCTCGGGCACTTGCTCCGCGGCGAGGTCACGCGCGAGCACGAGCATGCCGCGTTCCTCCAGTGGCTGCTCGGCACCTGCGTGCGCGAGGCCGCGGACGTCCTGCTGATCACCGGCGACGTGTTCGATAGCGCCACGCCCTCCGCCAGCTCGGAGCGTATGTGGTTCGAGTTCCTCGCCGCCGCGCGCCGGGCCCGTCCCGCGATGGATATCGTCGCGATCGCCGGCAACCACGACTCGCCGGCGCGGCTCGGCGCGGCCTCGTCGGTGCTGCGCGAGCTCGGAGTCCACGTGATCGGCTCGCTGCCACGCACGGCAGCCGGGCTCGATCTCGACGAGATCTTGATCCCTGTCGCGGGTGGGCGCGGCTTGATCGCGGCGGTGCCGTTCCTGCGGCCGGCGGATCTGCCCGCGGAGCCGAATCCGCTCGAGGTGATCTATCGCGAGGTCGTCGAAGCAGCGCTCGCGCGGCGGCGTCAGGGCCAGGCGCTGATCGTCACCGGTCATCTCTACGTCGCGGGTGCCGACGCGCGGTACCACTCGGAGCGGCGGGTCTCGATCGGTGGTCAGGAGTCCGCGCCGCTGCGGCTGTTTCCGGCCTCGATCGACTACGTCGCGCTCGGCCACATCCACCGCGCACAGGCGATCGAGCGGCCCACGATCCGGTACGCCGGCGCCCCGATCCCCTTGTCGCTCGACGAGGCCTGGTACAAGCACCAGATCGTCGCGGTCGAGTTCGGCGGCGGCGGCAGGACGAGCCTCCGGTCGCTGGAGATCCCGCACGCGATCGAGGTAGTACGCGTGCCCGAGGTCGGCGCGGCGCCGCTCCACGAGGTGCTCGCGCAGCTCGATCTGCTGCCCCGGCTGCGCAGTGCCGCGGATTCGCCGCTGCGGCCGTACCTCGAGGTCGTGGTCGCGCTCGAGGCACCGCAGCCTCGGTTGCGGTCGCTCGTCGAGGCCGCGCTCGAGGGGAAGCACGCGCGGCTGGTGTCGTTGCATGTCGAGGCCACGGGCACGCGGGCGACGCTCGGGGATCGCTTCGCGGCGGCGTCGGGGATGCGCAGGCTCGCGGAGCTCGATCCGCGCGAGGTGTTCCTGCAGTTGTGGTCTCGCGACCATACGGCGGTGCCGTCGCCGGAGGTGCTGGCGGCGTTCGATCAGTTACTGGCGACGGCGCAGGGTGATCGCGAGGACGCGGGATGAAGATCCTCGCGATCCGCGGCTGCAACCTCGCGAGCCTCGCGGGTGAGTTCGAGATCGACCTGACTCGCTCGCCGTTCGCTGAGAGTGGGGTGTTCGCGATCGTCGGCAACACCGGCGCCGGAAAGTCGACGCTGCTCGATGCGCTGTGCGTGGCGCTGTTCGATCGCACGCCGCGGTTGACGAATCACAGCCGCGTGATCGTCGGGCGTGGCGAGGATGATCCGGGCACGCTCGGTGCGCACGACGCGCGGACGCTGTTGCGGCGCGGCGCGGCGGCGGGCTACGCGGAGGTCGACTTCGAGGCGGGTGATCTACGAAAGTATCGAGCGCGGTGGTCGGTGCGGAGGGCGCGCAATCAGACCGATGGCACGCTGCAGGACCAGCAGATGTCGCTGGTCGCGCTCGATAGCAGCGAGCAGCTGTCGGGAACGAAGACCGAGACCCTCAAGACGATCGCAGCTCGGCTCGGCTTGTCGTTCGATCAATTCCGGCGCTCCGCGCTGCTCGCGCAGAACGACTTCGCGGCGTTCCTGCGCGCGGACGGTCGCGACCGCAGCGAGTTGCTCGAACGAATGACGGGCACCGAGATCTACACGCGGCTCTCGATCGCGGCACACCTGCGCGCATCCCTCGCGGAGGCGCGCCTGAAGGAGACGCGGGCCGCGGCGCTCGCGATCCCGACCCTCGACGACGAAGCGCGCGTGATGGCGGAGTCCGATGCCGCGCTTGCCGACGACGTCAAGCGTACCGCGCGAGCGCGCCTCGATGCCGCCGAGCTCGCGGCGCGCTGGCTCGCCGAGGAAGCTGCGCGGCGTACCGCGCTCGCTGCGGCCGAAGCCGAGCAGGCCGTCGCGAACGTGGCGATGGCAGGTGCCGAGGTTGCTCGCGCGGAGCTCGCACTGCGGCGTCGCGCCGAGCAACTGCGCCCGATCGTCGACGCGATCACCGAGCACGGCTCCATCGAGGAGACCATCGCGGTGCTCGATCGCTCGCTCGCGGCACACGAGGCAGACCGTGTCGCGCAGGTCGCCGCACGCGCGTTGATCGCGGCAGATCAGCAGGCGGCCCAGGCGGTGCTCGGCGAGGCGCAGCGCAAGGCGCAAGCGTTCGGTGACAAGCGGGTGTCGCTCGATGTCGCGCGCAAGGCCGAGGACGAAGCGCGCCTGCGAGTCACCGACGCCACGAAGTTGCTGGCGCTGGTCGCGACTGCGCAGGCCACGCACGTGAAGCATGCCGCGATCGAGACGCGCGTCGCCGAGCTCGCCGCCGCGGCGGCGCGAGATGCCGAGAGCCTGCGCGTCATCGAGGCCGCGCGCGACCAGGCCACGCTGCTGCGCACCGAGCGCACCCGGCAGGTGGAGCAGCTGCGCGAGATCGCCGGGTACGCGCACGCGCGCACCGAGCTCGTCGACGGCGAGCCTTGCCCGCTGTGCGGAGCCGAGGAGCACCCGTGGCGCGAGCGCGGTGCGATGGATCA
>JANNBP010000396.1:0-5458 GCA_031385555.1 Deltaproteobacteria bacterium
GTGGACCTCGTTCGAGATCACCTCGAGCGGGGCGCCGCCCTCGCCCTCGCCCTCGCCCTCGCCAACGCCCTCGCCAACGCCCTCGCCCTCGTCCTCGCCCTCGTCCTCGCCCTCGCCCTCGCCCTCGCCATCCCCCTCGCCATCCCCATCGCCATTCCCATCCCAGTTCGCAGTGCAGGACGACTGACCGCGAACCCCGCGATCACCGACTGGACGTGGATGTCGGGCGCTTTCGCGCGGCTGACCGCGGAGCGCCCGGCACCTCGAAGACCGAGATCAAGCCATGCCGCTTCCACCCTTCACGGAGCAACCAGGTTCGCGACCGCCACGTGACCAGCGCCAGATAGTTCGCCGGCGGGCGATACAAGATCGGCGAGCCCTCGCGCTCCTTCCAGTCCGGGAACGCGATCGCACTCGAGTACGGATCGACCTTCCACGTGCGAGCCACGATGCGCTGGTTCTCGTCGTGGTGCCGCCAGTTGTTGAGGACATAGCAAAGCGCGTTGCGAACCGCGCGCGGGGAGGTCAACGCGCGAGCATTGTAGCGATCGGCGAACACCTGCCCCTTGCGGCGCACGCCCGAGCGCAGGCGCAACGCGCGATTGATCAGCTTCGCCGCCGAGATCTGGAACGACTGCATCCCTTGCGTCAGCACGGCCTTGCTGGCGGCCTCGACGATCAGGTGCACGTGGTTGGTCTGAATGCTGAGGTGGACGATCCGGAACCGGTCGTGCTTGGCCACCGCGACGGTGGCATACCCGATCGCGTGGAACACATCCCGCTTGCGTAGCGAGCCCACGCCGGACACGGCGCGAAGCGTGACGTGCAGTGGGTGCCGCGGGTCCACCTTGGGCCTCTTCTTGTGACGTTCCGCAGACCGCGCTTCCTTCGGCGGACGTCCAGCCCCCTTGCGCTTGCCGCCTCGCCCATCCACCTCTCGCGGGCGCAGGTCGAGCGACTGCTGGACGTGTCGCTTGCGTGGCCGTCCCATCGAACATCCATACCATCCGCCCGATAACGCTACTATTGATTTCGCCGATATTTTCGCTAACGCTTACGCGTGTGGGACTTGGTTTGTTTTCGCGCAATGCACGGCACCTCCAGGAGAGCGAAGGTTCGGGACGTGCTTCGCGAAGCACGTCCGTCCCGACCGAACCGCCGCCTTGAAGCGCGTCGTGACGATGACCTGTCACGCGCCCTCGGTGGGCCCGCTCCTGATCGGACAACGGTCGCGGAGAGCTCGCGTAGCGAATCCGCGGCTTTGTTATTCCGGAAATACTCGACGTGACCCGCGATCGTGCGCTCCCACTCGCCGGGCAGTCGAGCAGCTCGTCGATGCGCGAATGATCCGCACGATCGCGGTGCTTCGATCCAGATCCGTTCGCAAGGCTTCGCTAAGTGCGTGGCTGGCAGCCCCTGTGTCAGCGTAGTTGCCTGACATCCCAGTAGCTCGCAGGTCTCGGACTGTCGTTCGTCGACGTGGATCGGTCGATGACTTCGTGAGTAGCGACGATGCCGCGTGGGCGAGCATTGCTGAACGTCAACTTCATCCACCCGGTGGGGAGATTCAATTGTCGCTCAGCAGAGCATCGCGCCGAGGTGTTAGCGAGCACGCCTGCTGAGGGACAGCGTGGGTTTTCGCGGCGGACTGGCTGAGGGACCAGGCCCATCGTTCACCTCACGCCGAGCCGCGCGGAAGCCGCTTGGTTGCGGTAGAAGCGGCATCCGGATTTCGGAGCTGAGCATGGTGCTCGCCGCATAGGTGACGCCGACGGTGTTACTAGCACCGCCGACGTCGTGCCCCGCGCCGGTCACCGTTGAAGCACCCGACGCGAAGCAATTTACGAATCCTTCATCACGCGCTCGACGTCAAGATCTGGTCGGCATCTCCGCCGACAGTGGGCCAGGCCCGTCCAGCAGCGTGTCCCTGCGGCGTCGCGAGTCGTGAGCCAGGTCGACCACTGCGGCTCCATGGACACGGACTTCGGGATCGTCAGCTGCGAGGACCTGTCGTCGCCGAGGGTCCACCGACGACGGTCGTGCTCGCGTGTCGGCGGTACCGGTGCACCGTGTGCGGCGCCGTGCTGCTCGTGGTGCCGCGGGGCGTGGCGCCGCGCAAGCACTACGGCTTCGCGGCCATCGCGATGGCACTGGCGTTGTGGCTGGTCGTTGAGACGCCGGTTCGCGAGGTGCGGCGGCGGGTATGCGCGTGGCAGCTCACACGCGAGAGCACGAGGTCGTGGTCGACGCTGCGCCGATGGCGACGCGCGTTTGGTGACGCGTTCGCGCAGGTCGCGATGGGTCGAGCACCGCCGCACGCCGAGGACCGCGAGCGAGGGACGCTCGCGTTTGCTGGAGGCAGTGCAATGCCGTGATGGGCATCGTGGTGCGCTCGTCGACGATGACGAGCCCACCACGTTGGATCGACGACGACCGCAGTGCGGTCATGGCACCGACCGAGGCTGACTCGACGACAGATCACCCCGTCGAGTCGAAGGAGTCCTCGTGTCTCGAAATTCACTTCTGCCTCGCGATCACGCGGAGGCGGTGGCCCTGTTCCGTGCGTCGATCGTCGGCGCTGTCGTCCAGCGCGAGCTGTCACGCGGCGAGCTCGCGCTCGCGTTGCGCACGATCGCCGCCTGCAAGTATCGACCACCCGGTAGCCGGGTCACCAAGCAGTTCAGCCTCTCGACAATCGAGCGCTGGTTCTACGCCTATCGCCGAGGTGGCCTCGACGCACTCCGTCCGTCGCCGCGGTCCGATCGGGGCCGCGCTCGCGAGTTGACGCCCGAGCAGCGGCAGCTCCTGCTCGACATTCGTCGCGAGCACCCGACGGCATCAGTGCCTCTGATCATGCGCACCCTCGTCGCCGATGGGCGGCTCGCCAAAGACGCGGTCTCGTCGACGACAGTGCAGCGGCTGTATCGCGAGGCGCAGCTGACTCGCGGCGTGCGACCCGACGGCCACACTCGCCTGCGCTGGCAAGCCGAGCATCCGGGCGCGCTGTGGCACGGTGACGTCTGCCACGGTCCGTCGCTGCGCATCGGACAGACCACCAAGCCGCTGCGCATTCACGCGCTGCTCGACGACGCTGCTCGCTACGTCGTCGCGCTCGAGGCGCACCACAGCGAGCGCGAGGACGACATGCTCGGCATCTTTCTGCGCGCGCTGCGCACGCACGGCGCGCCCGACGCGCTCTACCTCGACAATGGCTCGACCTACCGCGGCGAGGCACTGCGCCTCGCGTGCGAGCGACTCGACATCACGCTGCTCCATGCGCGACCCGGCGATGCTCCGGCACGCGGCAAGATGGAGCGCTTCTGGCGCACGCTGCGAGCGGGCTGCCTCGACCACCTCGGCACGATGACCTCGCTGCACGACGTGCAAGCGCGACTACTCGCGTTCCTCGACGCGCACTACCACGAGGCACCGCACGGCGGCTTGTTCGGGAAGACGCCCGCCGATGCCTGGCAGGGCGTTCGCCTTCGCACTATCGACGAGAAGACGCTCGCGGTCGCACTCACCACCCGAGCGCGCCGTCGTGTGCGGCGCGACGGCACGCTCGACGTCGACGGCACGTCGTGGCAGCTCGACCAGAGCTTTCTCGCCGGCGCGCTCGTCACCGTCGCCATCGACATGACCGGCAGCGCTGCGCCCATCGTCGAGCACGATGGACGTAAATACACGCTACGCCCCGTCGACGCGATCGCCGCCGGCAAGACTCGCCGCGCACCAATCGCATCGACGCCGACGACGCAGACTCCGTTCGATCCGGCCGGCGTATTGCTCGATCAGGTCGTCGGCCGTCCAAAGCGCCACGGCGGCGAGGAGGACTGAGATGTCCACCGTCTCGTATCTCGCGTACTTCGGCTGCAAGGACGCACCGTTCTCGAAAGAGGTTCCGGACGCCGAGTTGTGGTTGCCGTCATCGAAGCTCGCCATCGTCGAGTCGCTCCTCGAGGCGCTCGACGAGCGAGCGACCGTCGTCCTTGTCGGCGAGCCCGGTGTCGGTAAGACCTGCGTCCTCCGCGCGCTGCGCCATCGCATCCCGGCCGCCGGCTTCAAGCTGACCTACTGCCACAACGCCACTCTCGGGCGGCGCGACTTCTACCGCCAGATCTGTCACGCGATCGGCCTCGAGCCCGCCGCGACGCCTGGCTCGCTGTTCTATGCCGTCACACGCCACGTCGAAGATCGCGCCGCCGAGCGGATCCATCCCGTGTTTCTCCTCGACGAAGCGCATCTCCTGCATCAAGACACGCTCGATCATCTGCACATCTTGCTTAACTACGGCTGGGACAGCCGCGCGCTGCTTTCGCTCATCCTCGTCGGCCTTCCCGAGCTTCGCGAGCGTCTCGCGCTTCGGAGAAATCGGTCGCTGTACTCGCGCATCCACCACCGCCTCGAGATTCCCGCACTCACGCCCGAGGACACCGCGGAGTAGCTGCGAATGCGCATGACCCGAGTCGGTGTGGAGCGCGAGGTCTTCAGCTCTGACGCCGTCGTGCTGCTCCACGAGGCCACGGCCGGCGCGATGCGAGAGCTCGATCGGCTCTGTGCTGCCGCGCTTCGGGAGACCGCGCGCAAGAAGCGCAAGCTCGTCGAACGTGACGTCGTCTCGCGCGTCATCGAAGCAGACACCCGCGAACGCTGATCGAACGCCATCACTCAGCTTGCTGGTCAGACCACACGCTGACGATGGCCATCGTTCAGGCGGTCGCGTTCTCCATCATCAGGCGCGCTCCGTAATACGAGGGGGCGGTTCGGGGGCGCCCGTCCTGAATCGCGGATACAGGAATCGAACCATTCCGTCTCAGCGAGTGACGAAGCTCGGAGCCGATATGATCCTCGAGCTCGTTGGCCCCTTCGATCGGAGTTGCGCGAAGCGTTTCGTGATCAACAGGCCTTCGTCATCGTGGACCGAGACGGTCGCGGCGTACACCATGCGGAATGCGACGACCACCGGCAACGGAGGACTCCGCCTTCACAGAGAACGAAGTCGTTCGCGTTCATCGCCAAGCGCTTTCCGATGGCAGACCCGACCGCGAGCGTCGACGACGGGTGGTTGATCAAGGCTGATGGCCGTGCGTCGCACCCTCGTCCGCGTGCTGCCGTTGAATCGTGGCCGTCGACCGCGCGAGTGTCGACGACGGTTGGTTGATCGAGGTTGCAGGCCGTGCGTCGCACGTCCGAGTGCCGCCTCGTGTACCCGGTCCGATTCAGGCCGTCGACCGTGCTTTCCTTGGCAGATCGCGACCGCGAGCGTCGACGACGGTTGGTTGATCGAGGTTGCTGGCCGTGCGTCGCACGTCCGCGTGCTGCCGTTGAATCGTGGCCGTCGACCGTGCTTCCTTTGGCAGATCGCAACCACGAGCGTCAACGACGATTGGATGATCGAGATTACTAACCGTGCGTCGCACGTCCGCGTACTACCTCGTGAACCTCGTTGGATCGTGGC
>JANNBP010000405.1:0-2971 GCA_031385555.1 Deltaproteobacteria bacterium
ATCCGCGCGGCGAGCTGATCTCGCTGCAACTCGGCAACAAGGACGGTCAGGCGAAGAAGCTGATCGAGAAACACCAGGACTACTTCCTCGGGCCGCTCGCCGCGCACCAGAAGGTCTACGACGACAACGGCAACAACTCGAGCTCGCACCTCCGGACGTCGGCGCAGGAGAAGGAGTGGCAGAAGCTCGCCGATCAGGCGTTCTTCTGGCGCAACGGCTTCATCCATCGCGTCCGGCTCAGCCACAACAGCTACTCGGGCACCGGCTTCGAGGGCGAGCTCTCGAAGATCCTCGAGCAGGTGTTCGCGCATCCGTCGGGGCGGTTCGTCGTCGAGCTGTCGTTCATGAGCGACGGCGATCCAAACGAGGACGATCTGCAGGACCTGATCGACGTGGTCGCGAAGAAGGCGCCCCCGACGATCCGCAAGATCACGCTCGGCGACAACATCGATCAGATCTCGTGGCACCACACCGGCAAGCTCGACAAGCTGTGGAAGGCTGTGCCGAACCTGCGGACGTTCGACATCGAGTCGGGTGACTTCAGCGTCGGCAAGCTGGTCGCCCCGAAGCTCGAGAAGGCACGGTTCGTCACCGGCGGGATGGATGCGGCCAGCGCGAAGTCGATCGCGACGGCGCAGATCCCGGCGATCAAGCACCTCGAGATCTACTTCGGCACCGACGAGTACGGCGGGACGTCGTCGCTCAAGGACATCAAGCCGCTGCTCGATCGCACGGACCTGCCGAAGCTCGAGTACCTCGGGATCAAGAACGCGGAGTTCCTCGACGAGGTCGCGGCGGCGATCCCGAAGGCGAAGATCCTCAAGCAGCTCAAGACGCTCGATCTCTCGCTCGGCACGATGACCGACGCCGGTGCGGAGGCGCTCGCCGCGCATCCCGACGCGTTCAAGCACCTCGACGTGCTCGACCTGACGCGGAACTACCTGACCAAGAAGGGCATCGCCGCGGTCAAGTCGCTCGCGAAGAAGGTGCTGACGGGCGAGCAGGAGCAGTCCGACGACGACGGTGACGAGGTCTACCGCTACGTCCGGATCACCGAGTAAGGGACCGCGAATCGACACGTCGATCGACCGTGCTCGTGCTCGGTATCTCCTGAGCACATTCTCGGCATGAACCGTGTCGGCGGCGCCCCGAGACCATCGTCACGGCGGACGAAGGATCAGTCCTCGGGATCGAGGAACGACTTCGGTAGGCTCGCGGCCGGCACGCGGTCGATCCGCGTTTCCTCGTAGTCGCTGCCGCAATGCGCGATCACGAGCAGGGTGCCCTCCCACGACACACTCGCGACGCCGTGCGAGTCGGCCTGCCACGGACTCTGCGACGCGGACCCGCTCCACGACGCCCAGACCTCCCCGGTGGCGCAGACGATCAGCCGGTACTCCCAGGTCTGCGAACCATAACCGGAGGAGGTGGGCGGCCCGCCTGTTTCGCTGCGGACGAGCTCCCACGTCCCGCAGGAGCTGAGCTGTCGGGGTGTACAGCTCACGCGGTCGCGAGGCGAAAATCGGCGATCTGGAGATACGGCGTGATCAGCCAGTGCAGCAACGCGAGGCGGTTCGCGCGAAGGGCCGCGTCGGGATCCATCACCATCACACCACCCTTGTCGAAGAACGCATCGACGACGGGCTGGAGCTGGATCAGGGAGTCGAACACCGCCGGGTAGTCCTTCGTGCGCCGCGCGGTGATCTCGCGGGCCTGCGCGGCGGTGACCGCGGCGTGGAGGTCCTGCTCGACGGTGCGGTCGTTCGCGAACAGCGAGGGATCGATCTTCGCGGCCGGCTGGATCGACTTCGCCTTCGCATCGTCGAGGATGTTCGCGACGCGCTTGAACACCTTCCGCGCCGCGGAGGGGACGCGCGCGAGTGCCTTCGCACGGGCGACGGCGTCCACCGGATCCTCGAAGCTCTGCGCGAGCGCCGCATCCGCATCGGCGGAAGGGATGTCCTGATCGATCAGGATGCCGCGCAGGCGCTGGAGGAAGAACTCGCGCACCGGGACTTCGGAGCGCAGGTTGAGGCCGTAGTAGGCGAGCGCACTGCGCGCCTCGTCGAACGCGACCTTCCACACGCCGGCCCACTTCGGGTCGTTGCCACGCGCGAGCAGGATCTGCCAGATGCCGATCGCCGCGCGGCGCACCGCGAGGGGATCGTTGCCGCCCTTCGGCTCTTCCCCGACGGCGAACACGCCGACCACGGTGTCCATCCGATCCGCGATCGCGAGCACGGCGGCGACGTCCGTCGACGGCAGCGCCGCGCCCTGCCCCTTCGGCCAGCGATGCTGCTCGATCGCGGTGGCGACCTCGGGATCGAAGCCGAAGTGGGTGGCGTAGTAGCGCCCCATCAGGCCCTCGAGCTCGGGGAACTCGCCCACCGCGAGCGAGCGCAGATCCGCCTTGCAGTTCTTCGCTGCCTCGCGCACGAGGTTGCCGTTGGTGAGGTCGAGGTGCTGCGCGATCGACGACGCGATCGCCTCGATCCGTCGCGTCTTGTCACCGATCGAGCCGAGCTTGGCCTGGAACACCACCGACTCGTTCTTCTCGTTCCACTGGTCGAACGACTTCTTGCGATCCTCGCTGAAGAAGAACCGCGCGTCGGACAGCCGGGCTGCGAGGACCTTCTCGTTGCCCTTCGCGACGACGGTCTTGTCCTTGACGACCGTGGCCATCATCGTCGCGAACCGGTTGGTCAACTTGCCGGAGACGTCCTCCATCGCGAAGTAGCGCTGGTGGGTGCGCATCGCGAGGACGATCAGCTCCTCCGGCACCACCAGGTACGCCGGATCGAAGTGACCGGAGACGCCGACGGGATACTCGCCGAGGTTGATCACCTCGTTGACGAGCGCGGCGTCCTCGCGGACCTTGCAGCCGGTCTCCTTCGCGAGCTTCGCGAGCTCCGCGAGCACCGACGTCCGGCGCGCCTCGGGATCCGCGATCACGTGCGCGGCGCGCAGCGCC
>JANNBP010000413.1:0-1994 GCA_031385555.1 Deltaproteobacteria bacterium
GCGGATCCTCGAGCTCAAGAACGAGAGCGAGATGGACCACCCGTTCCACCTCCACGGCATGTCCTTCCAGGTGCTCGATCCACAGGGAACTCTAAGATCACCTCTCGCCTGGAAGGACACCGTCAACGTCCCCCAGAAGACCATGCTCGAGCTCGTCGTGCGGCTCGGCGACGTTGGGCGGTGGATGTATCATTGCCACGTCCTCGAGCACGCCGAACGCGGGATGATGGGTGAGCTCCAGATCGACCCCTGATCTGTGACCTGAATGGTTACGCGTGACCACTTCGCTCACGCAGTCGAGCCGCAAATGATGCAAACAGTTCGACGAGGTCCGGCTCGGGCGTTGCACCCAGCGGTGCGATGGCGCAAGGAGTCACCCGGATGACGCCCGTGCTCCTGCTCGCCGATGCGGACAGTGCTCGCATGATCCGAGAGGCGTTCGGCGACGATGTCGCGTGGACCGTCACGGACGACGCCACGCGGGGGCGCTCCCTGGCAGCGACGGGTGGGTTCGTTGCGATCTTCGCGACGCTGCCGCTGGCCGGGGTGCTGCCGAAAGCCGTTGCGCTGGATCCGAGAGATGAGAGCGTGGCATCTGTCATCGCGGCGACGATCGCGAGACCGTCCACCACACCGCGCGCCGACGAGGTGTCCGGGCTTGCCTATGAGGAGTACATCGAGCTTGCACGCTACGCGATGACCCGACGATACCTGGTCGCGCTGCTGCACCGCCACGGCGGCAGCGTGACGGACGCCGCCCAGAACGCCCGAATGAAACGCGAAAGTCTCCACCGGTTACTCCGGCGACACCATCTGAACGCCGACGAGTTTCGCGAGCGCTAAAGAGTCGATGGCGATGTTAGACGTATACGGTAGGTTGCTCGCGCACGCGCTGTTCCCCGCATTCGAAAGATTGCGCGGCCGCCCAACAGTATCGTTGTTGCGTCGCTTGCAGACGTCCGAACGACGCTCGGCAACCGAGCTGCACGCGATGCAGCTCGCATTCCTCAAGCGCTTGGCCGATCACGCGTATCAGCACACGGTCCACTACCGGTCCGTGTTCGACGATCGCGAGATGCGTCCAGATCATCTCCGATCGCTATCGGACCTCGAGCGTTTACCGACGCTCGACCGCGCGACGGTCGTGGCCAGCCTCGACGCCCGCACCGCCGACGTGGAGCCACGATGGGTGGTCCAGAAGTCGACCAGTGGGACGACGGGGCAACCGGTCGTGGTCCGCTACAACGCGGAGTCGCGTCATTGGCGTGAGGCCACGCGTCTGCGCGGCTATGGCTGGGCCGGCTACCAGGTCGGGATGCGCGCGCTGCACTACTGGGGGATCCCACCGGCACGCACGAGCTGGCTGGAGCGCCACAAGGTCGCTCTCGATCATGCGTTCAAACGCGATCGCTACGTCGATAGTACGCCGCGTGCGGACGCCGCGCTGATGTCCGCCGTGGAGGAGGTGCGCCGATTCCAACCCCAGGTGATTGTCGCGTACGCCGCAGGTGCAGCCGCGCTCGCCAAATTCGTCGTTGTGCACAAATTGCGCGACTGGCGTTCGATCCCGGTGGTCGTTGGCGCCGAACGACTCTGGCCCCACGATCGCGCAACGATCGAAGAAGCGTTCGGGCCCGCGTTCGAGACCTACGGTTGTCGTGTGGTAATGATGATCGGCGCCGAGTGCGAGGCGCATGACGGGCTGCACGTTTCGATGGAGACCATGATCGTCGAGCTGCTAGTCCGCGAGCGCGATGGAACCACGCGGCGCGCCGAACCCGGCGAGATCGGCGAGGTCGCGATCACTGATCTACATAACCTCGCCTGCCCGATGATCCGGTATCTGACCGGCGATCTCGCGCTAGCCCGCACGCCATCCCCGTGCGCGTGCGGTCGTGGGCTCGAGCGCATCGGACCGATCGATGGGCGCGTTGCCGATACCCTGCGCGATGGCGCCGGAAATCCGGTGGGTGGGCTGGTCTTCAACATCCTGT
>JANNBP010000423.1:0-7698 GCA_031385555.1 Deltaproteobacteria bacterium
CGGCGCAGAGCTGCGTGGTGAAGTTCGTCGACTCGGGATAGATCGATGACAGCCATGGAGCCGCGTCGTCGATGGTGCTGCGTCTTGTTCGAACGCCCGCAGTTAGCTTCTTCATGGTGGACCGCGGCGCCACGACACCGCGCCTTCAGCTGAGCGTGGCGGCGATCTTCTCGGCGGCACGCGTGGCGAGCGCCATGATCGTGACCTGCGGGTTGACGCCGATCGACGACGGCACCGCTGCGCCATCGACGACGTAGAGCCCGCGCGTGTCGTGGACCTGGTGATCGCTGCCGATCACGCTCGACCGCGGATCGCTGCCCATCCGCGCGGTGCCTAGCGGGTGATACGCCGAGAGATCGAGATCCCACGGCCGGATCGTGGCCCGCCTCAGCCGCTCGAGATCTGCGGCGGACTCGAGGACGTCGAAGCCGTTGATCGGCGTGTGCACCCGACGTGCACCGGCGGCGAAGAACACCTGCGCGAGCACATCCATGCCGCGCTTGATGTGCGCGACGTCGTGATCCGAGAGCCAGTACTTGATCACCGGCTGCCCACCGATCGCGCTGACCGAACCGCGCGAGTGATCCTCGACCATGAACCCGAAGCTCGCCACGTGATCGAAGCTCTCGGCGAGCCGCACCAGCTCCGGCCCGATCAACTGCGACACGCTCATCATCATCTCGAGCGGCACCATCGCGCCCTCGAACAGGATGCCCTCCTCGTGGAGCTCCTCGATCGCGTACCCCTGCGGGATCCCGTTCCACGGCAGGATCTGCTCGTCGAACTCGGCGAGCGCACCGGCCGCGGGATGGATCGACAGGTTCTTGCCGAGCTGCCCCGACGTGCTGCCAAGCCCCTGTGCTTGCAGTAAGAGCGGGGTGAGGATCGCACCACACGCGACCACCACGGCACGCGCGCGCACCGTCAGCGTGTGATCCGTACTCGTTCGCGCGACGACACCCGTGGCCACGCCACCGTCGACGATGATCCGCGTGACCTTCGCCCCGGTGAACAGCTCGGCGCCGGCCTTCAAGGCGAGCGGGATATACGAGACGTTGGTCGAGCGCTTCGCATCCGTGGGGCAGCCGAAACAGCACACGCCTTGCCCATCGCAGGCGGGCGCGTTGCGGCGCAGCGGACCATGACGCGTGAAGCCGAGCTCGCGACACCCACGCGCGATCACGCGACCGTTGCCGCCGAGCAGCTCCTTCTTCGCCGGCTCGACCCCCAGCACGGCCTCGACGCGATCGAAGTAGCGACCGAGCTTGTCGGGTGCGAGCTCCGCGAGCCCGTGATCCTTCACCCACTCGGCGAGTACGCGATCCGGCGTGCGATAGCAGGTGCCGCTGTTCACGGTGGTGGAGCCGCCGACCGACTGCCCGAGCGGGATCGGAATCGGGACATTGCCGACGGAGAACGTGGTGCCGCCGCGCCGATACAGCTTCTGCTGCATCGCCATCGCGCGACCGTTGAACTGCGTGCGATCGAAGTACTGGCCTTCCTCGACGAACACCACGGCGAGCCCGGCCTCGGCGAGCTCGCGCCCGACCACGGCGCCACCTGCGCCCGTCCCGATCACGACGACATCGCACTCGACCGCGAGATCGTGGCCATTCGCTGCGTGCACGCGATCGCGCATGTACGCCGGCTTCGCTTCCTGCTTCGACTTCTCCGCTTCGTAGACGCAGCCGAGCTTCTGATAAAGACCCGGGTCATCGAAGTGCGCCATCTTGAGCGGGCTGACCAGCGCGCGGAGCATCAGCCGCCGCACCGGATCACCGCGGCGCCAGCTCTCGAGGATCGCGAGCCGCTTGGCAGGCGACGCATCCGCGAAACGCTTGCGCGCGGTCAGCCAGGACTGCACGTCGAGGCTGCGCAACAACCCTTCAAGCCCGCGCTGGATCGTGGTGGGCAACGTGCGGACGAAGCGCTCGACCTTCTCGACCGTTTGCGCACCCGCGGCGGGGAGAAACCGACCGGCGGGGAGTGCTGTCTCGGCGAGAGCGAGGAGTGTGCGATGTTGTGAAGGGGAGAGCGACACCACGGATCGACCCTAGTACACGAACGGTCCGACCACCAGACCAATCTTCGATCCTCTGGATGTCGCTGCGATAACGGCTAGGATGTAGCTCGTGCGAGGTGTCCTTCTGCTGATCGCTGGCTGCTGGCAACAGCCCGCCAGGTCACCGATCGAGCAACCGTCGAACGTGGTGACGATCGAGGGCGGTAGCGGGATGCGATTGGCGACCAGGAATCACAGCTCGCCCTACGCCGAGGTCGGGGGAACGTGGCGAGGCGTCGGCTACCAGTACGACACCAAGGGGACGTGGGATATCGAGATGGCGCTACAGACACGCGGCGAGATCGGTGACGTGATCGGAACGATCGCGTACGAGCAAGGTGGCTGCACCGCCAACCTGATCCGCGAACACGAAGAAGGCGATCGCGGCGAGATCCTCGTGATGCACGAGAAGCTGATGACCGGGCAAGGGCGGTGCGTCGACCACGGACGGATCCGGATCCCGCGCCGCCCGACCGCGAACGAGCTCGACTGGCGATGGGACTTCCCGCCTGCCGACCCACGTCGACCCGACGATCGCAAAGAAGGCGCGTCGTCGACGGTGAAGCGCGACTGATCGCTGTCCGCTTGTCCGACGGTGCAACGTCGTACGGCGCAGTGATGTTGCAATAGTTGCCTCTACCCCGGAGGGGGAGTGCGAACGCGGTTGCACGATGGCAGTTGCCACCGTGTCCAACTGTCCGGCGTCACGTCGGAGTGATGTTGCGCAGTTGCCTCTACCCCGGAGGGGGAATGCGAACGCGGTTGCACGATGGGAGTTGCCACCGTGTCCGGCTGTCCGGCGTCACGTCGGAGTGATGTTGCGCAGTTGCCTCTACCCCGGAGGGGGAATGCGAACGCGGTTGCACGATGGGAGTTGCCACCCGTTGTCCGGCTGTCCGACGCCGCAACGTCACGTCGGAGTGATCGCGCGCGCAGTTACCTCAACCCCGGTGGGGAAACGCGCGCGCAGGTGGGGAAACGCGCGCGCAGTTACCTCAACCCCGGTGGGGAAATGGGGAGGGTGTTGCACAACGCGCTAGAGGTTGCCGTTCGCGTACCCCGACTCGAGCAAGCCGTACGTGAGCGTCAGCGACGCACCGAGGAAGAACTCACCGCCATCAGCTGCGAACGTGCCCGCGACCCGAACACCCGACGCCTGGTTCATGAAGTACGTGAACCCGAGCTGCGCCGAGAGCCTGAGCCCGAGGTCGCGTTCGTCGTTCGCATCGAACACGTTGTCGCCATCGCTCGACACGCGCAGGTCGCCGAGCAGATCGATCGCGCCGAATTGGTCGCCGTGATCGCCGTAGGTGAACTTGCGGAGCCGCGCCGAGGCACCGGCGAAGAACGGAGTCGGCTGGTCGTTGCCGCTGCCTGCGCCCGGTGCGAACAACCGATAGCGCGCGTAGCCGGTCCCCGAGATCTCGACGGTATCGTCGGCGAGTTGGGCGCCGTACCCGGCGGAGAGCAACAGCTGCTCGACGCGGCCTTCCTCACCGGAGAGCGGCCGGTCATCCATGTCGGTGTCGTCGGGGCGCTTGAGATAGCCCTCGCTGAACAGGAGCTGGGCATCGAAGCCGCTCGGCCGCTGAAACAGCTGCGTATCGCGCAGCACGTTGAGGATCTCGAAGGTCAACCCTGCGTCGGGCTCGACCAGGAGAATTCCCGCCTCGCGGAGGATCGCTACCGTCGAGGTCAACGCGCGGTACTGCGAGCGTTCGCCGCGCAGCGCCCACCACGTGAGCTGGAGCTTCTTGCCGACGTCTTCACCGATCGGCTTGCCGAGGGCCTTCGCCGCATCGAGCGTGCGAGCGAGTCGACGCACGCGGATCGCCGAGCCGACATCGACGACACGACCGAAGCCCGCACCGAGCGCGATCTGGAGATCCGCACTGAAGCGCGTGTCGTTGTTGTCCTGCGTCGCGTCCATGTCGTCTTTGAACGAGATGTACGTGATCTGCGTGCCGAGCGCGGCCTTGCCGATGCCGTACAGCTTGCCGTTGTAGAAGCGCGCCTCGCCGTTGCCGGTGAGCTGGATCAGCGAGCCGCGTGACTGCGCTCGACCGTCGGGATTGATCAACCCGGCGATCACGTGCGCGCCGGCATCGAACCCCCATGCCATCTTCTCTCGCTCGACCCGCTTCGCGAATACGCCCGACACGTCGGCATCGAACGACAGCCGCTCGCGCACGGTGTCGTAGTTGAATAGCGCGCTGCCGAGCGCGATCGTCAGCCGTTCCGATCCAGCGAGCAGGTCGCCGGGCAGCGTCGGCAGCGCGGGCAAGCCGGCCGCGGGCCTGTCGATCAGGTTCGAGCCCTTGTCACCGAGCTTGCCGGCGCCCAGCGCACCCGTGTTGGCCTCGGGTGGCGTGCTGACCTCGCCGGTACCGACCTCGCCCGTGCCAGGCGGGGTGCCCGTCGGTGGCGTGGTGGGTGGCGTGGGCGGAGTCGGGGGTGTGCCCGTTGGTGGTGTCGTTGGTGGTGTCCCGGTCGGAGGATTCTTCGGTGCGGTGGTCGAGGCGCCGAGCTTGCCGAGCGCCTTCTTCGCGAGCTCGCGCTGCGGCTTCTCGCGCGCCGCGTCGTTCGCGATCTTCTGGAGCACTGGCACCGCGGACTGATCTCCGAGGTTGCCGAGCCCCTCGATCGCGATCTCTCCGACGATGTCGAACGTCTCGGTTTCGGCGAGCTTGATCAGCACCGGCACCGCGCGTTTGTCCTTGCTCTGACCGAGCTTGCGCACGGCATCGCGCCGCTTCTCTTTCCACGAAGACTTGTCCATGTCCGCGGGCTGGGTCTCGACGAACTTGATCTGCCCGGGCACGTCGGCCGGCTGGGCAACGGCGATCCGCGTCGCAGCGAGCGCGATCGCGATTCCGACGAAGCGCTTCATTGCTGACCGAGCCCGAAGCAGAAGCCGTTGACGCGGAGCTCGTCGCAGGTCGACGCGGCCACGCACTCGATCACCAGGTGCCGCCGATCGGCGGTCAGGTCGTCGATATCGTCGACGCACTCACCCCAGTCGAACGCGTTGGGGTTGTTCGGATCCTCGACCTCGAGGGAGATCGCGCCGCAATCCACCAACCTCCAACACGCGCCTTGCGACGTCTTCGGTGCATCCGGGCAATCGTTGATGGCGCCACCGAACGCGCACTTGTCGCGCGCGCCATCGGAGGTGTCATCGCCGGCGCCGCAAGCGGCCACGGCCAGCACGATACAAACGCTCCACTTCATCGGCGCGATACTAACGCGGCTACTCGATGGGGGCAGCTTTCGCCCCGAGCTTTACCAGCGGGTCGCGTCCGGCGGCGGCGGCATCTTCTCGAATGTCTCGCCAGTGAAATCGGCGATCACACGCGCTTCGCCCAGCGCACGCCGTGTGATGGGGATCCGCGAGATCATGCCGTCGCGCGCGATCGCCACGTCGCCCGACGGATGCCACTCCGCCCAGTCGGCGGTGCCGAGGTCGAACGCGGCCTCGCTCCGGCGATCGAACACTTGGTAGACGAACGAGTGGCGATCCGTCCAGCTCGCATACCCGTCCAGCACGGGTATGGCATCCCGCCGCTGGAGCTCCATCCCGTCGACCGTGCGGTGCACCGAACGCAGGCGGAACGGCGCAGCATCCTCGGTTGGCTCGAACCCATCTCGCGGGGCCCCCCCACGCGGCCACATCCGGTGGACGGCCTCGTAGGGTAACCACGACGGCAGCGGATCCTCCGTCGACGACTCCCAGCCGGTCGCACCCCACACCGCGAGCGGTGTGAAGTACGGCAACTTCGTGATCGCGCGCCAGGTGGTGCCGCGTCGCATGCCTTGGTAGTCGACGTACGTGCCGTCTGGAGAGATCTCGGAGGCGTACGGATAGACACGCCCGGCGAGCCACTGGCCGCGCAGGAAGTCGTCGCGGCGCATGTCCCAGCGCACCATCCGCACCTGCTTGGTCGGCCCGCGGCGGAAGATCAGCGCGATCGGCACGTCGCGGGCACGGATGACCGACAGCCCCACGCTGGCGGGGGTGCCTTCGTCCTCGTCGTCGTTCGCCAACGACGTAGCGTAGCGTCGATCATCCTCATCGTCGCGCTGCTGTTTCGCGGTGCGGCGCTCGAGCTCCCGCAGCGTCGGGATCACCGACGCAGAGCGACCGGGACTCGAGCAGGATCTCGGTCTGCCCGGCGAGCCGCACCAAGCGACCCGCGTCGAACTCGATCCCGAGCGCCGGCCGCAGCTCGGCCCCGGCGACCACGCACGCCCGAACCGACCTCGGCGGCGTGCGGCGTCCAGCTCGAGCGCGGTCAACGGCCTGGCCGAGCGCGTGCGAGCTCGCCTCCGAGAAGGCCGATCCACCAACCAACAACGGTCCGAGTGGCCAAGGTCGCTCCGCGAGCTCGCATCCGAGTCAGGGTCCCCGTCGAGGTGGCGTCGCCGCGATCCGGCGTTGAGGTCCCGATGCCCATCACCAACAAGGTCCGAGCTGCCAAGCGCGCTCTCTGCGAGCTCGCATCCGAGTCAGGGGCCCCGTCGAGAGGTGGCGTCGTCGCGATCCTGCGTTGAGGTCCCGATGTCCAGGCACCAACAAGGTCCGAGCTGCCAAGCGCGCTCTCTGCGGGCTCGCATCCGAGTCAGGCTTCACGTCGAGAGGTGGCGTTGCCGCGATCCTGCGTTGAGGTCCCGATGCCCAGGCACCAACAAGGTCCGAGCTGCCAAGCGCGCTCTCTGCGGGCTCGCATCCGAGTCAGGCTTCACGTCGAGAGGTGGCGTCGCCGCGATCCGGCGTTGAGGTCCCGATGCCCAGGCACCAACAAGGTCCGAGCTGCCAAGCGCGCTCTCTGCGGAGCTCATATCCGAGTCAGGTAGAGTGCGAGCCCTTCGGCCCATGCCGGATCGACCGGCGCGACCCGCCAGCTCGAATACCGGCTTCACGTCGAGAGGTGGCGTTGCCGCGATCCTGCGTTGAGGTCCCGACGTACACGCACCACCAACGAGCTGCCAAGCGCGCTCGCTACGAGCTCGCATCCGACCGGCCCCCCTCGACGTCAAGCCTTGGCCTCGGTGGGTTGCGGTCGTCTCCCGGCGGAGATAGGCCTGGGCTTGTCGGAACCACCTCGGGATCATTCGAGGACAAGCCGCTCGACGCTCCGCCAGCCCCGAGCTCAGTGGCTACGGGCTCGGCGCGATCATCGGCATGAAGAAGTAGCCGGCACCAAGAACGTCAACGCCGTCGACGACGCGCTCGCCGACGGCGTACTCGACGTCGCTCGTGGGTGTCACGACGGCGTGGCGGGCGTCTTCTTCTTGCGGACGAGGCGATCGAGCGGCACGTCGGGGATCGACCGCGCCACGAGCTCGGCGATGTCGAGCACTTCGATCTTATCCTCGACGTTCCGCGTCTTCATGCCGTCGGTCAGCATGATGTTGCAGAACGGGCAGGCCACCGCGACGGCGCTCGCACCGGTCGCGATCACCTCGTCGACGCGGTTGAGGTTGACGCGCTCCCCATCGTGCTCTTCCATGAACATCCGGCCACCGCCGGCGCCGCAGCAGAAACCGTGCTGCTTGCTGCGCGCCATCTCCTTGATGCCGCCGGGTGCGCCGACCGCAGCGATGACATCGCGCGGAGCGTCGAACTCTCGGTTCCA
>JANNBP010000123.1:0-54763 GCA_031385555.1 Deltaproteobacteria bacterium
GAGCTGGAGCTCGACCTCGCGCGGCTTCTTGTCGTCGAGATGGAACACCGCGACCGAGCCCTGCAGAGTCTCGCCGACGATCAGCCTCGTCGAAGGCAAGCTGACCTCGATGCGCGGCTTGTCGATCGGCGCCGCGTTTCCGGTGCTGCGGATGACGATCGGGGTGCGCTGGACGACCGGCGGTGGCGGCACGTGCACCGGAAGGAAGTAGCGAAACTTGTGATCGAACCACCACGGGATCGCGATCCGGAGGTGCAGATCGATCCGGGCCCACGCTGGCGAGATGTCGTGCGACGGAGGCATGTCGCGCGGTAGCTGGGCCGTCATCGCGAACCGGGTCGCACCGGCGGGCAGCGTGCCGCGCCCCAGGAAGCGCGAGACCAGCGATGGATATGTCGCGCGATGCGAGACCTTCGACTTGCCGGAACCGACCTCCCAGCCCTGGAGGCCGATCAGCTTCGCCTCGACGTAATCGACGCGAAGCTCCTCTTCCAGCGTGATCTCGAACCCGATCTGATGGGTCCCTCCAGCGAACATCACCGAGGGCGCCGATAGACCGATCGCAGGCTTGGCCACGGAAAGATCAATACACACTTGAAGACAGAACGGGACGAGCGCGTCTACGTTGTTACCGTCATGCGCCCACTCCTGGCCGCCCTCCTCGTCTGTGCACTTGCTCCCGCCGCCGAAGCCAAGTGCGCGGTGATGGGTCTCAAACCGAGCGTGCTGACGCCGACCGGTGCCATGGTCGCTCCCGACGGCGGCCTCGTCGTCGGTGCGATCGACGCCGATGACGACGCCCTCGATGCCGGCGATCCGGCGACTCAACCGGGCTGGCGGCTCCGGCTCGGATCGCGGGTCGCGAGCCCCACGCTCGTGCCGTTGGCGCCCGGGCTCGTGCTCTACAAGCTGCCGGTCGACGCGAAGGACGCGCAGCTGATCGACGACAAGCGCGCCACCATCGGCAGCGTCACGGTCGGCGCGCAGCCCACCCTCGGTGCGCCGAAGATCAAGAGGATCTCACACGAGTCACAACTCGGTCGCCGTCCCTTCGCGCGCGTCACCGTCGAGCTCGCCGGTCCCGCGCCCGACGGTGCGATCGCGATCGTGCTCGCCGATGCGAAGGGCAAGCCGCGCTCGTGGGGAACGATCGCCACCAAAGGCAAGTCCAAGCTGCGGGGCTACGATCGCAGCCGCTGTCGCGTGCTCGCAAACGAGACCGTCGAATCAAAGCCGGGAGAACGCATCACGGTGTTCTGGATCGACGCGAGTGGCCGCAAGTCACCGCTCAGCGCGGTCACCGTCGTCGGTGGCACAGCGCCCGATCCCGATACGGACGATTGAAGGAGAGTCCATGAAGCTCGCCCTGCTCGCCTCGATCACGCTCCTTGCCTCGAACGCCTCGACCGCCGAGGCCGATTGTGCGCTGTCCGGCTTGGTCGCCAAACCAGTGACGACCACGTCGAAGTCGATCCCGAAAGATGGTGGCATCGTGATCGCGGCGGTCAGCGATCCGAGTGGCAAGCTCGATCCCGGCGACGCGGCCCTCAAGCACACGTTCAAGCTCGACGGTGGGACCACCGTGACTCTCGCACCCGGCCTCGCGGTGATCCGCGTGACCAAGAGCGGCAACTTGCTCGACGACAAAGGCAAGACCGTGCTCGCGGTGACGATGCTGGGCAAGCCGCTGCTTCCTTTGCCCCCGCCGGAGGTCACGCTCGTCGAGCACGACGCACGGCATGGCCGTCGCGGGGCCGAGAGCGTCTACGTGACGATCGACAACCTCTCGTCCGCGATGCTCGCCGTCGTGATCGCGGATAGTAAGGGCGTGCCGCGCTCGTGGGGCTTGGTCAACGGTCAGCCGACTCGCGTCGTTGCCTACTCCCAGCATGACTGCATGGCACTCCCCAACGGGACCCAGCCGTCGAAGCTCGGCGATTCGGTCACCGTGCGGTACGTAGACAGCTACGGTCGGCTGTCACCGCCGAGCAAGCCGATCAAGATCGTCGATACGAAGGTGACGCCGTGAAGCTCGCGATCGCGGTCCTACTCGCCCTCGCTGCTCCCGCCCATGCCGAGTGCGTGGAGTACGGGCTCGTGGTCAAGCACGTGCTGCCACCGGATCTCGCGTTACCCGCGGATGGTGGGATCGTGATCTACAGCGAGCCCGTCGCGGCCACGCCGCTCGCGAAGGGCGACCCGGCGCTGATCCCGAGCTGGACGTGGAAGTCGGGCGGCAAGCCGACCGTGGTCTCCCTCGCGCCCGGGCTCGCCGTCGTGCGCCCGAAGCGCGATGCCCTGATCGATGACAAGGGCGTCTTGAAGGTCTCGCTGTCCGCACCGAGGGCGATGACCAAGCCGGTCGAGGCGCCGAAGGTCAAGGGCGTCAGCTACACCAGGAGCACGGGTCGCCGTGGCGGTGAGGAGGTCGTCGTACAACTCGAGGCCGCGCCGAGCACCGCGGTCTTCATCGTCCTGCTCGACGACAAGCGCGCCCCGAAGTCGTGGCGGATGATCGCCGACCCGGGCAAGACCGAGCTGCCTGCATACTCGCAGGCCGGTTGCATCGCGTTGCCGAATGGCACCCGCCCGACGAAGCCGGGAGACCTCGTACGAGTCGCGTTCGTCGACTACGCGGGTCGAATGTCCGCGCCGTCCTCGGCGTTCAAGGTGGTGGAGAAGGCGTCGCCCAGGTCACCGTGATCTGGTAACAACGCCCCACCGATGTTCCGCAAGCAAGACACCAAGATTCACTTCGTCGGCATCGGTGGCATGGGCATGTGCGGCATCGCCGAGGTGCTCGCGAACATGGGCTACCGGGTGTCGGGCTCGGACAACAACGACACCGAGATCACGCGGCACCTCGCCTCGATCGGTTGCACGATCTCTCGCGGCCATCGTGCCGCGAACCTGGGCGAATCCGACGTGGTGGTCGTGTCGTCCGCGATCAAGGGCTACAACCCCGAGGTCGAGGCCGCGCGCGCTCGCGCGATCCCGGTGATCCCGCGCGCCGAGATGCTCGGCGAGCTGATGCGGATGAAGTACTCGATCGCGGTCGCTGGTGCGCACGGCAAGACCACGTCGACCACGATGATGCACACCGTGCTGATGGCCGCCGGGCTCGATCCCACGGCGGTGATCGGCGGGCGCGTCAACTCGCTCGGGCTCGCGAACGCGCGATGGGGCAAGAGTGACTACCTGGTCGCCGAGGCCGACGAGAGCGACGGCTCGTTCCTCACGCTGACGCCGACGGCGACGATCGTGACGAACGTCGATCCCGAGCACCTCGATCACTACATCACGTTCGACAACGTCAAAAAGGCGTTCACCGACTTCTGCAACCGCGTGCCGTTCTTCGGCGTCTCGGCGCTCTGCCTCGACAACGCCGGCGTGCAGGACATCCTGCCGAACCTGACCAAGCGCTATGTCACCTTCGGCATCAGCAGCCAGGCGATGTACCGCGCGCGCAACATCCGGTTCGAAGGCATGCACACCAAGTTCGTCGCGTGGCGCAAGGCCGACGAGCTCGGCGAGGTCACGCTGCCGATGCCGGGCACGCACAACGTGCTCAACGCGCTCGGCGTGCTCGCGCTCGCGGACTTCATGGCGATCCCGTTCGAGACCTATGCGAAGGCGATCTCGCAGTTCGAAGGCGTCGCGCGCCGGTTCACGGTGCGTGGTGAGGTCGGGGGCGTCACCGTCGTCGACGATTTCGGGCATCACCCCGCCGAGGTCAAGGCCACGCTCAACGGCGCGAAGGCCGCGTTCGCCGGGCGCCGGGTGATCGCCGCGTTCCAGCCGCACCGCCACACGCGCACGCGCGATCAGCTGCCCGAGTTCGCGCGCGCCTTCCACGACGCCGACAAGGTCGCGATCTGCGACATCTTCGCCGCCGGCGAGAAACCGATCGAGGGCGTGTCGAGTGACGTGCTGGTCAAGCTCGCGCGCGAGGCCGGCCACAAGGACATCACGTACATCCCGCGGCGCGAGGATCTCGCTGCCTGGCTCGATGGCAACGCGCAGGTCGGTGACCTCGTGATCACGCTCGGCGCCGGCAACATCCAGCTGACGTGCAACGAGGTGATCGATCTCCTGGAGAAGCGCCTCGGTGCTGCGACCAAGAAGAACCTGGTCCGCGTCGACGAGTCGTCTGCTACCGTCGCGCGCTAAGGTGCGGATCGAACACGACGTCCCGCTCGCAGCTCACACGACGCTCGGCGTCGGTGGACCGGCGAAGCGCTTCGCACGCGTGGTGGATCTCGGCGAGCTGCGCGACGCGATCGCGGCAGCAGGTGACGATCCGATCCTGTTCCTCGGCGGCGGGTCGAACCTGGTCATCCGTGACGCGGGCTTCGCGGGCCTGGTGATCCAGCTCGCCATCGACACGCTGCACGTCCAGCGCGGCGTCGTCATCGCGAGTGCCGGCGCGCCGTGGGACAGGTTCGTCGAAGAAATGATCGGTCGCGGCTACACGGGCCTCGAGTGTCTGTCGGGGATCCCCGGCTGTGTCGGCGCGACGCCCATGCAGAACGTCGGTGCCTACGGCCAGGAGGTCAGCGACACGATCGCGTTCGTGCGCGCGCTCGATCGCACGACCGGAGAGGTGGTCGAGATCGCCGGTCGCGACTGCGCGTTCGGTTACCGCTCGAGTCGATTTCGCGGCAGCGATCGCCACGTCATCCTCGAGGTCGGCTTCGCGCTGACCAAGGACCCGAGATCTGCCCCGATCAAGTACCTCGAGCTCGCCAAGGCGCTCGGCATCGGCGAAGGCGAACGGGCACCCCTGCAGCTCGTACGCGACACGGTGATCCGCCTCCGCCGCGGTAAGGGCATGGTGGTCGACGCCGCGGATCCGGACTCGCGGAGCGCCGGCTCGTTCTTCACGAACCCGGTCGTCGACGACGCGACCCGACAGCGGTTCGAAGCGCGGCTCGACGGTGCGACGTATCCGAGCTGGCCGGCGGGGGATGGGCTCACCAAGCTCGCGGCGGGTTGGTTGATCGAGCGCGCCGGGTTCACGAAGGGCTACACACGTGGCCACGTCGGCATCTCGCACAAGCACGCGCTCGCCCTGGTCAACCGCGGTGGTGGCACGGCGACGGAGTTGCTCGCGCTCGCACAGGAGATCCAAGACGGAGTGCGTGATCGGCTCGGCGTGGACCTCCACCCCGAACCGATTATTGTGTGACGCTCGGCGATCGTTGATCTTGGGTCGCAGAACGAGATCGCCCCTGACGCGTTTCGAGCGGGCATGAAGGCTCCCAAGACGCTGTTGCTGCTCCCGTTGATCCCCGCGCTCGCACTCGGCATCATCGAGGTCGCGAGCCGGATCCATGCGCCCGCGACCGTGGCGAAGGGCCAGGCGCCGGAGATCTCGCCGGAACCGGACCGCTGTAGCGACTGCACGTACGCCGCCTAGATCGCCGAACGGTTTGAAAACGATCTGATCTCACGGGGTTGCTAGACGCCCCGCCGTTTCGGCCCAGCCAGCTCGATCTCCGACGATCGTCCGACGAGGCACGTCGCAAGAGATCGATATCGTTGGGCCTACCAACCGATCGGCGATCCAGTAGCCGGCCGAGAAAATCACGAAGCGATTCTCGTGCGAGATCGATCGCTTCGGCTCGATCAGCGCGTCGTCAAATCACAGATCCGGGGCGGCGGCTTGGATCGTAGATCGCATGTGGACGCCGGCGCCTCGACGAGCCCGTTGGTTCCAAACGTGGTGTTCGCGCTGCCGCGTAGGCATGCGCAACGCCGAGGTCAGTCCAGTCGGCGCTGATCGCCACTGTGCTGGGAACCGTTGGGATTCTTCGCGCGTGGAACCGGCGAGCAGACTCCGGTTGGCCGCGAAGGTGCAGTGATCGCGCAGGTACGAGGGTTCGAGGACCTTCGTGGAATGCGTTCCTAACAAACAGTCGCGGCGCGCGTTGTAGGCATATGCGCAAGGTCGAGACCACTCCCAAGAAGGTGCTGTTGCTCCCGCTGATCCCCGTGCTCGCGCTCGGAATCGTTGCGGTCCTGGCTGATGCGCCACCGCCGACGACCCTCGGACCAGCCCCGATCTCGGACGTGCGACGCTGCACGCTCGAGGACTCGGAGCACTTCGCGGCGCCGGTCGTCGAGCAGCCGCCGATCCGGATCGAACCGCCAAGCTGCATCAATTGCACGATGTCGTTCTAGCGGACTCCGCACCGTTTCCCTTCTTGGGTCCGAATCTCGCGCTATTTGCGCAGCAGTTTCAAAGTTTTAGCTAATTAACCCGTCTTGCCAGAACACCCGTTCAAACCTCTCATGCGCATCGCCGACCACCCGAAAAAGTTCGGACTCTTGCTCCTCCCTCTGATCCCGCTGACGGCAATCGGCGTGGTCGAGGTGACGGACCGGATCTCGGGTGGCAACGAGACCTGCGCGTGCGCACCCGCACCGATCCGCGAGGAGCTGCCCAAGCCGCTCCCGCCGGTTCGCCACGAAGCACCCAACCCCAGTCCTCCCGCGTGATCTCATGACCACCAAGACCCTCGGCCTTCTGCTCCTCCCGCTCGTTCCTCTCAGCGCGCTCGGCGTGATCGAGATCGCCGGTCGATGCTCGAAGCCCGACGTCGAGATCACGACGTGCACCGCAGCTCCGACGATCGAAGAGCACGTCCAGCCCGAGGTCCGGCGTTTCGCGAAGCCGCCCGCACCGTCGCCTGCTCCTGCTGCTCCCTATCCCCCACCGGTGTCGTGAATGACGACGAACAAGAAGCTCGGACTGCTGCTCCTCCCACTGATCCCACTCAGCGCGCTCGGAATCGTCGAGGTCGCGAGCCGGATCATGCCGTCGGCGCCGGTCGCCGAGTCCGTCTGCATCCAGCTTCGCGAACCAGTCGTCGCGGTTCCCTCGACACCACCCACCCCGCCGGCGACACCTGTCGGTGCACCGTCGGCTGCGCCCGACGCGTGATCCCATGACGAACAAGAAGCTCGGGCTACTCCTCCTCTCCCGCTCGTTCCGCTCAGCGCGTTCGGCATCGTCGAGATCGCCGGTCGGATCGCGACCCCCGAGCAACCCACCATCGCCGTGGCACCTGCCGTCGAGCGTCCCGTCGTCACGCCGCCCGTCGCGCCTGCGTCTGCACCCGCACCCGTCGCACCGGCAATGCCGCCCGGTGCTGCACCGTCGAGATGAACCCATGACGAACAAGAAGCTCGGTCTCCTACTCCTTCCACTGCTCCCGCTCAGCGCGATCGGCATCGTCGAAGTCGCGAGTCGGATCACGCCCTCGCAACCGGGTCGGCTCACACAACCCGTCGAGGCCGAGCACTGCCAGGCGAGCGTCGTCGAGGGCCCGGCAACTCGCCCGCGCGTCTGGGCACCTCCGCGTGTCTCGGCGCCACCTGCGCCGGTGGCTACGCCCGTGATGCCTGCGGCTACCGCGCGAGGGTAGTGATGACACGGTCTCCCGATGAAAGCGTGATGCGATGAAGCTCAAGTTCCTGCTCTTGCCGCTCGTGCCGCTCAGCGCGCTCGGTCTCGTCGAAGTCGTCGACACGATCCGCCACTCCGAACCCACGACCGCGTGCGTGATGACCGAACCTGCCAAGGTCGCACAACCGCAGGTCGCGCCGCGCATCGAGCAACCTGCGCCGAACCCGGGTCCACAACCGACGGTGTCGCTATGACGCCAGCGCCAACTCCAACACCAACACCAACACCAACCGTTCCTCTTGCGGCGAGCGCAGCATGACCGACCGCAAACTCGGCCTGCTGCTGCTTCCATTCGTGCCGCTCAGCGCGCTCGGGATCGTCCACCTCGTCAACCGTGCACTTCCGACGGAGCCCGCGGTCATCGAATGCCGATCGATCGAGGCGCCTTCTGCACATCAGCTGCCAGCGCCGCCACCTCCAGCTCCTCCCCTCGCGGTCACCTCCACATGACGAACCGGACCTTCGGGTTGCTGCTTCTCCCCCTCATCCCTCTCAGCGCGCTCGGAATCGTCAACCTCGTCAACCGCGCGCTTCCGACGGAGCCCGCCGGCCTCGAATGCCGAACGGTCGAGGCCCCGCATCGAGCTTCGCCACCGCCAGCGCCTCCAGCACCAGCCATCCCCCTTTCGGAGAAGCCCGCGTGACCCACCGCAAGATGGGTCCGCTGCTGCTGCGGATCCTGATCGCGACCCTTGTTGCCTGCAGCCCTCCGGCGAAGTCGATGGTGGCACCGGTCGTGGCACCGGTCGTCGCGTCACAGCCGTCACCCCTTCCATCGTCCACCGACAGCAGCCTGCCTGGCGTCGACTGGTGCAATCGCGGCTACGGGGCGACGCATCCGACGCTGGCTGACTGTCGCGGCACCGTCGAGCAGCGGCATCGCGCTGGCGAAGGGATGTGGGGAGTCGAGCACTACAAGCTCGCGACCACCGTCTACGGCGATCTCACCGGCGATGGTCACGAGGACGCGCTGATCGTCCTCGAGACCACCTTGCGACCCGTGCTGATCCAGCCAAACCCGCCGGCGGCGCGCGCCGAGCTCTGGTTGATCGAGCGGCAGGGAACGGAGCTGATCCTGTACACGACGGAGTCGGCGGAGACAGTCCCAACCAGCGTCTCGATCGCGAACGGTGCCGCCACGTTGGTGTGGAACCAAGATGGCCGGCGATGCACCGCGGAGTGGCGGTTCGCCGGGGTGGGTCAGACCGCGGTCAAGTCGGCACGACGGTGTACGCCCTAGCGGCCAAGGTCCTACCGCTCGTGCCACTCGACGCGATCGTCCCCTCGTCGTCGCACAGGCCACGGACGATCCTTGGCGATTGTCGATCGACCGAGCTCGAGCCTCGTGCGTTTACACGGAAGGCCTGGCCACCATCACCATGACGAACCGAACCCTCGGGCTGCTGTTCCTCCCACTCGTGCCGCTCAGCGCGCTCGGGATCGTCGACCTCGTCGACCGTGCACGACCTACGGAACCGGTCGTCATCGAATGCCGATCGATCGAGCTCGAGCCCTACGCGCCTCTACCCACGCCACCACCTGCGCCTCCCCAACCTCCTGACGTCACGTGACGGAGCCTGAACCATGACGCCTAACAAGAAGCTCGGTCTCCTGCTCCTCCCACTCGTGCCGCTCAGCGCGATGGGCATCGTCAGCATCGTCAATCGCGCGTTGCCCTCCGCGCCACCCGTCGTCGAGTGCCAGGCCGTCGTGCAGATCAAGCCCGTCGAGGCCCCGATGCCCGCTCCGCAGCCCACGCCTCCACCGCCACCTGCGCCGCCTCACACCGTCACCGCGGACTGATCACCAGGCCGAACCACGAACAAGAGGCAACTCATGACGACGAACAAGAAGCTCGGCCTGTTCCTGCTCCCACTCCTCCCGCTCACCGCGATCGGGATCGTCGAGGTCGCCGATCGCGTGATGCCGACGACGGACACCACGCAGGTCGCCGTGCAACCGACCAAGCCAACGCCGGTGAAACCGAACCCGCCGCCGCCTGGCCCGAAGCCGGCGCCGCAACCTCCGCGCCCGGCTCCTGCGAAGTGACCCGGATCTTCGAGCGACCCGGCGTGCTGCTCTCGCTGTTCCTCACGGTGGGGCTCGGCCTCGGTGGCACGTTGGTCCACCTGACCTCGCCGCCTGCGAAGCAACGCACGTTCGAGCGTCCGCCCGCGTATCTCCAGTGCGGCCACGCCGTCGGCGAATGGCTGCGCGAGCACGGCGAAGACTGAGACCTTGCCGCGTGCGTGTTGCCATCACCGTCTCGGGATCGCGCCCCGCACGAAAGCCCGTCGATCCTGCGGGCACGACCAGGAAGCGTCTCACCACCCGGCGGCCGTCAAGACCGTCGCCGTCGAGATCCGCCAGCCTGACTGCTCGACGACGGTTCCGGTGACTCGCTCGTGAGTTTTCCCTGAACATTCCCGGGCAGAGTGTGCGCGACGGAAATGAACCGACGCGGAAGGCGTTGTAGAACACGTCATGCATCGGTTCGCCGGCAAGCGCGTCGCAGTCGTCATGGGCGGCCTGTCCGCCGAGCGCGAGGTCTCGCTGAACACCGGGGCTGGTGTCCACGCCGCGCTACGCGACCACAAGTGGGACGTCGTCGCGATCGATTGGACGCAGGGCAGCAGCCTCGCGCAGCTCCTCGAGGACGCTGGTGCCGACGTCGTGTGGAACGCCCTCCACGGCACCTTCGGCGAGGACGGCGCCGTCCAGGGTCTGTGCGCGTGCCTGCGCCTCCCGTGTACCGGCTCCGGCATCCTCGCCTCCGCGCTCGCGATGGATAAGGTCATGTCCAAGCGGATCTTCGAGTCGAACGGCATCCCCACACCACGCTGGCAGCTGCTCCCACACGACAGCAACGGCAACGATGTCGTCGCCGACTGGCCCCTCCCGCTGATCGTCAAGCCCGCCAACGAGGGCAGCTCCGTCGGCGTCTCGCTCGTCGAGGATCGCGCAGCGCTCCCCGCGGCGATCGCCGCTGCCCGGCAGTTCCACGGCCCGGTGATCATCGAGGACTACATCGCCGGGACCGAGGTGTTCGTCGGCATCCTCAACGATCGCGTGCTCGGCAGTGTCGAGGTGCGCCCCGCGACGAAGTTCTACGACTACGAAGCCAAGTACAAGCGCACCGACACGCAGTACCTGCTCCCACCCGAGCTCCCCGCGGACGTGATGGCGCGCTGCGAGCAGCACGCACTCGCCTCGTATCGCGCCCTCGGGTGCAGCGGCCATGCGCGCCCCGACCTGCGGATCACCCCGTCGGGTGACGTCTTCGTCCTCGAGGTCAACACGCTCCCGGGCATGACCAAGACGAGCTTGCTGCCGAAGATCGCGAAGCGCGCCGGGATGGAGTACGCGACACTGTGCGAGGAGATCCTCGCCACCAGCACCTGAGTCCTGGCACCGCGGCCGGGCCGTGCCACCCTTTCGCCATGCGGCTCGTCACGTCGGCCCCCGTCTCCGTCCCCCTCATCGCACTCGGCATGTTGTCCCTGGCCACCGGGATCGGCATGGCCACGAAGACGAGCGACTCCATCCCGATCGAGGCCGACATCCTCTTCTCGCCGGAAAACATCGAGATCGTCGAGCAGCAGTACATGCAGCACGAGCACAGCGTGTGGGAGGGCACGTACGTCTGCGCGCAGGGCCTCGCCGCGGTGAAGCTGACGATCGATGTCGACTCGCTCGGCGTCACGATGGCTCGCTACGACTTCGGACCGGTGCCTTCGAACCCGGTGATCCCGAAGACGGGCGCGTTCCTCCTGGTCGGCTCGATGATCCACGCGAAGGACGGCTCGTTCACCGGCGAGCTCGACGCACGCGAGTGGCTCGACCGCCCCGACAACTACTTCATGGTGCCACTCTCGATCGCCTCCGACGACGGCGTGCACCTGCGCGGTCGAATTCACCACGACTCGTGCAGCGACTTTCAGGCGACGCGAATCCGGTAGGCGACGCGAATCCGGTAGGGACTGTCCTCAGATCCTTAACTTCCGATCGGCAAGTCATCGGAATTACACACACGAAGAGGGACGGTCCTCACGAACGTTCGTCACGCGAATCGAACCCGTTCGATCTTCGGATAGGACGTGTTCGAACCAGCGCCCGAAAACGACTCGAGCCCCGTTGCCGGGGCTCGCTTAGGGAGGACAAGTCGCGCGCCGGGTGACGCGAATGGGAACCTGGTGGTCCCTGGGTTTGGGGCCCGAGCCCCAATGAAGGGTTTGGGGCCCGAGCCCCAATAAAGGGTTTGGGGCCCGAGCCCCAATAAGATGACTTAGTGGTTCGTCGCGCTGTGACGGCGGATGAACGTCGGCACGTCGAGCTCGGACTCGGTGTCGATCTCGCCCGCGAGCACGGCCTTCATCGACGGCCGCGACTGCGCGCGCTTGCGATCGGTGGGATGGACGAGCGGCTCGCCCGTCGACGTCGACGGGCCCGAGCCCGACGCGAACACACGCTCGTCGTGCGGCTCGACGAGGTTCGACAGCGCCTGCTCGATCGACGGCTCGGAATCGAACGTGACATCGATCTCCGGCTCGTCGATCACCAGCATCTGCGCCTTGCGCTGCGGCACCGGCGGATACTCCTTCGTGATCTGCGAGGAGACGTCGTAGGGGATCGAGATCTGCGGGTTCGAGGCGCGGCGCGTGGCCGGGGGCGTCGAGGCGGCGGGCATCCGCGTGTGGACCTCGGGGGCGATGATCTCGGTCTTCGCGGCGCGGTCGAAGCCGGTCGCGATCACGGTGATGCGAACTTCCTCGGACAGGTTCGGGTCGATCACCGAGCCGAAGATGATGTTCGCGTCCTCGTGGGCCGCCTGCTGGATCAGCGACGACGCCTCGTTGACCTCGTGGAGCGTGAGGTCCGGGCCACCGGTGATGTTGATCAGGATGCCGGTCGCACCCTCGATGTTGACATCCTCGAGCAGCGGCGAGCTGATCGCCATCTCGGCAGCTTCGGTCGCGCGGCGCTTGCCCGTCCCGACGCCGGTGCCCATCAGGGCGCGGCCCATGTCCTTCATGATCGTGCGCACGTCGGCGAAGTCGACGTTGATCAGGCCGGGGACCGTCATCAGATCCGAGATGCCCTGCACCGCGTTGAGCAGCACGGAGTCAGCCTTGCGGAACGCCTCGACCATCGACGTCTGTTGGCCGACCAGGGCGAGCAAGCGGTTGTTCGGGATCACGATCAGCGTGTCGACGGCCTGCTCGAGGCGCTGGATGCCCTCGACCGCCTGCTTGTTGCGCTTCTTGCCTTCGAAGCCGAACGGCTTGGTGACCACACCGACGGTGAGCGCACCGCAGTCACGCGCGATCTGCGCGATCACCGGGGCCGCGCCGGTCCCGGTGCCACCACCCATCCCGGCGGTGACGAACACCATGTCGGCGCCGGAGATCAGATCCGCGATGCTCTGCATCGACTCCTCGGCGGAGCGGCGACCCACGTCGGGGTTCGCGCCGGCGCCGAGCCCCTTGGTCAGCGCGTTGCCGAGCTGGATCTTGTGCGGCGCCATGTTGGCCTCGAGGGCCTGCATGTCCGTGTTCGCGACCACGAACTCGACGCCGTCGAGGTTGCCGCTGATCATCGTGTTGACGGCGTTGCCGCCGCCACCGCCGACCCCGATGACCAGGATCTTGGCGTGAGAAACGTCGTCAAATTCGATGAGTGCCATGGCTGATTCCCTCCGGTAAGCCCATATGAAAGTGCTCGATCATCTCGGGCAACTTTTTATCGGGTGAGTGCAGACAGTTTTTTGCGCGAAACGATCGTCTGCGTATTTTTCAGAACATCTTGGCGAGCTGAGACCACGCGCGCTTGAACATGCCGGGGCGATCGTCGCCACGCATGGGGAGCTGAATGGTCCGGCCCTGGTTGGCGCCGAACATCACGAGCCCGACACCCGTCGAGTACGCGGGCGAGCGCACCACGTCGACCAGCCCACCGACCTTCGTCGGAGCGCCGCGACGTACGGGAAGATGCAGCACGTGCTCGGCGACCTCGATGACACCTTCCATCGAGGTGGCACCACCGGTGAGGACCACGCCGGCGGCGAGGCCATCGTAGAAGCCGCTGCGGAGCAGCTCCTTCTTGACGTGCTCGAAGATCTCCTCGACGCGCGGCTCGATCACCTCGACGAGCTCCATCCGCGGAATCACCCGCGGACCGCGACCACCGACGGACGGGACCTCCATCTTGTCGTTGGCGTCGACGAGGCCGCGCCACGCGCAACCGTACTTCCGCTTCATCTTCTCGGCGGAGTCGAGCGGCGTGCGGAGCACCGTGGCGATGTCGTTGGTGACGTGACCGCCGCCGAGCGGCAGCACGGCCGTGTGGACGATCGCGCCGTCGGAGTACACCATCAGGTCGCAGGTGCCGCCGCCGATGTCGAGCACCGCGACGCCGAGCTCCTTCTCGTCTTCCTCGAGCACGGCCGACGCCGACGCCAGCGACTCGAGGACGATGTCGGCGACCTGCAGGTTGCAGCGGTTCGCGCACTTGATCACGTTCTGCGCGGAGGCCACCGCGGTCGTGATGATGTGGACCTTGGCCTCGAGGCGCACGCCGGCCATGCCGAGCGGATCGCGGATGCCGTCCTGATCGTCGACGACGTACTGCTGCGGCAGCACGTGGAGGACCTCGCGATCCATCGGGATCGGGACGGCCTTCGCCTGATCGATCACGCGCGCGATGTCGGCGGCGCGGACCTCGCCGTCCTTGACCGCGACGATGCCGTTCGAGTTGACGCCGCGAACATGCGCACCGGAGATCGCGGCGTACACCGTCGTGATCTCGCATCCGGCCATGTTCTCGGCCTCGTCGACGGCCTGCTGGATCGCGGTCACCGTCGAGTCGATGTTGACCACGTACCCGCGGCGCAAGCCGTTCGACTTCGCACTGCCGATGCCGATGATGTCGACACCTTCGTCGGTGACCTCGCCTACAATGCAGGCGACCTTGTTGGTGCCGATGTCGAGTCCGACAATGATGTCGTTGGTCTTGGTCTTGGCCATTTGGTGGGTACTCAGCTTTTGAAAGACACGGTGACGTGATCGAGGCGGGTATCTAGATGGATGGTGCGAGCGCGCGTGTGCTCGTCGGTGGACAGCTCGCTCCACACGGCATCGAACGTGCGCATGCGGGAGCTCATGTCTCCGGTGACGCCGAGCTCGATCGTGAGGCCCTCTCCGTAAGACGGCACGAGCGCGCGGGTCGCGGGCGAGCCAGCCGCGGGCGAGGGCTCCCGCGCGATCAGCGCGATGCCACCGTGGACGTCATAGCGGATCTCGCGGATCGGTAGCCGATCGACGGTGTGCCACTGGCGCAGCACGTCGAGGGCAGCGGTCACGCGATGCGAGGTCCCCTCGGGATCGCGGCGGTACTCGTCACGCCCGATGCCGGTGACGAGCGGGAGGTCGCTGCGCTCGGCGTCGGACGCGCGCTTGAACGGGCGGCCCTGCGCGTCGGCGAGGTAGAGGTGCTCGAGCTCGACCAGGACGGCCGGCGAGTGTTCCTTGATCTCGACGATCAGCGTGCTCGGCAGCTGGCGGCGCACGTCTGCGGTCGAGATCCACGGCTCGTTGCGGAGCGCGAGGCGCGCCGAGTCGAGATCGGCGGTGATCAGATTCTCGCCGCGCTGGATCGGCAGCGCCGCGCGTACGAGCTCGGGGCTCAGGCGATCCGCGCCGTGCACTTCGATCTGGTCGATCGCGAAGCGATCCGACGTGGTGACGAACTGATAGCCGAGCCACAGGCCGCCGCCGAGCACGGTGACCACGACGGTCGCGACGATCGCGGGAACGCCGCGCCGCACCGCACGCCCGCACGCATCTAGCATCACGCGCGGCTTGGGCATGCGCGACCACAGCGATGCTGGCTTGCGGCGATTGCTACCCTTCTTCCGGACCGTCAGGCGTGACGATGACGGAATCGAGGGAGCTTCGGTTTCACGCCGCTCCCCGCGGCGGGATCGATCCATGGTCTGGAAATACGCACGCTAAGGATCACGGGGCAATTTTTCGGAGGCACTCCGGATCACTTCGTTTCCCGACGAGAACGAAGTGACCGATGTGCGATCTTCACCGACTGAACGCGCACTCAGTTGGGGCGCGTCCGTGACGGCCGATCAGGATTCGGGCGAGCGACCGATCAGTCGTCGATGTCGCGGATGATCACGTCGTCTTCATCTTCGACGGTGATCGTCACGTCGGACTCCTTGGCGCCCTTCTTCTTCTTCGGGGACGGAGCCGCGTCGGGCGTCAGGTCCTCGGGGCGGCCATTCGAGGCGACTGCCGATTTCTTCCCGGGGGCCTTCTTCGCGGGGGCCTTCGCCGGTGCCTTTTTGGTGGTTGGTTGCGTGGTGGCCGCCGTCGCGGGCGTAGCCGCGGGCTTCTCGGCCTTCTTCGCCGGTGCCGCAACCGCCGGCTTGGCTCCACCGCGCGCCTTGAAGACGCCGGCGGCAGCGGGGCTGACGATCGCGAGCGACAGCACCGAAGCGATCAACCAACGCACGATCCCGATGGTGCCACAGCCTGGTAGGAGATCAAACGACTCCTGCTCAAGAGCCTGAAACTTCAGGTCTTCGGGCAGGGCGGACGCTCCACGATGTCGAGCCGGTAGAGCATCTGCTCGCCGCCGATCGCGCGGAAGCCGAACACGATCTCGTGGCTCTCGGTCCGGCATGTGGTGCCCTTGCACGACGCCAGTGCGCGCGCGAGCTCGTCGAGCTCCGGCATCACCGCCTCGGCCCGTGGAACGAGATCGATGGACTGCTCCGTGTGCGGATTGCCATCGCCATCGGGGTCGATGTCCGAGAGCGCGTCGTAGGTGACCTTGACGCGCTCGAGCCCCTTCGGCGGCAGGTAGCTCGGTAGCAACGACGGCTCGTCCGCGCCCTGCAGCTTCTCGTACGAGGCGAGCACGCAGAGCCCGCGCAACACCGGCGCCACCGCCGCCGAGCGAGGCCGCTTCGGGGCGTACTTCGGCTCGCCCTTCTGGACGAGCACGCGAGCCGCCGAGGCCGCGACCGCACAGTCCACCGTCGCGGTCGCCTTGACCAACGCGGCCCGCAGATCCACCGCGAGCTTGGCGTCGAGCGCGGAGAGCTCCGCGATCGCCGTGGTCCGCGCCTTGGTCGGCAGCTTGTCGTCGTTGATCGCCGTCAGGTACGTCGCGCGCTGCGTGCTCGCCGGCAGCATCTCGAGCGCGCCATCGATGTGATGCTTGGTCACCGCTTCGATCAGGAACGGTTCGTCGAGCTGGCCGAGCGCGTCGTTCGCGAGATCGCGCTGACCCGCGGCATACGCGAGCGCGATCAGCTCGAGCCGCTTCGCCGGTTCCTTGTCGGGGATCAACTTGAGCGCAGCCACGGTCAGCTGCGATTCAGGAAGGGGCAGCGCGACGATCTTGCGCAGGCCGTCCATCACCATCGGCACGTCGTCCTCCTCCAGCTTGTCGAGCGCCCACAGCGCGACGAGCCGGCGGAAGCACGGATCGCTCAACCCTGCCGTCGCGGCCGGCTCCGGGAGGTCGAACACCTGTCGCACGCACTCACCCGCGGGCGTCGCTGGCACGCAGAGAAAGTTGCCCTGACGGATCAGCGCGATCGACAGCGCGCGATCGAGCTCGCGTGGAACTTCCTCGAGCTTGTCGTGCCAGTCGTCCGCCGTCAGCGCGAACCGTTGCCACAACGCGAGTGCGTCGGCATCCGATGCGAGCCGCACGGTGCTCCAATCGATCGCGAGCAACTTCGGACGTGGAGGTCGTTCGAGATCGGGATCGGGTTGGGGCTGTTTGGACTTCTTCGTCGGTGCGGCCACCGACGACACGTCGGGTTCCGTCGCCTTCTGGGGCGTTCCGCCACAAGCAACGAGCGCGGCGAACATGACGAAGCGTTGGTTCACGATCAGGAGACTCAGGGACGGGCGACAGGTTTCAACTCGATGAGTATAGTGCCCGGAGCTCAGGAGATGATGATGTCTAAGTTGACCCCGATCGTGCTGGTGGCGCTGTCTGGCCTCGCCGTGGCGGATCCGAAGGACAAGACCCCTGCGAAGGATGTCAAGACGGAGGCTCCCAAGCTGGAGGCTCCGAAGCCGCCCGCCGAGATCGACGCGATGTCGAAGACCGTCGTGGGCAACTGGAAGTGCACCGGGACCACCACGTCGATGGCCGGCGCGGCCGAACCGCTGACCGCGAAGGTCACCGCGAAGATCGATCTCGACAAGTGGTGGATCTCCGATGTCGTCGAGGGCAAGAGCGCCCGCGGCTCGATCAAGATGGTGTCGTACTCCACGTTCGACGCCGGCTCGAAGAAGTGGCGCCGCGTGTCGCTCGACAACATGGGCAACCAGTATGTCGGCACCTCCGACGGCATCAAGGACGGCAAGCTGGTCTGGAGCCTCGACTTCATCGGCACGAACGGCGCCGGTCAGTTCAAGGACACGGTCGATCCCAGCGATGCGAAGGCCGGCACGAAGTTCACCGGCGTGATGTCCGTGGACAAGGGCAAGACCTGGAAGCCCGTCTACGAGATGACCTGCAAGAAGTAGCTATTTCGGCGCGTACCAGGCCTTCACCGCCGAGTGATCGCCGACCGCGTTGTAGACGCCGGTCAGCTTCGGGAACGCGTCGAACACCGTCGACGGGATGTGATCGACGGTGCCGGTCGCGAACCAGCGCACGACCATGTACAGCTTGAGATCGACGACGTGCAGCTTGCCGCCGGCGAAGAACGGCCCCTCGATCTGCCGCTCCGCGAACTTCGCCCAGGTCGGGAGATAGGTCGTCGCGAGCTCTTCCCGCTTCGCCTGCTTCTCTGCCGGATCTGCGATCCGCAGCGTCGGACCGACGGTGTGCCGGAGCTCCTCGACGTATTGCATCATCGCTTCGTGGCGCGCGGCCTCGAAGTCATCCTTGGGATGCAGCGCGTGCCGGCGGCCGATCAGCCCCAGGATCGCGTTGCTCTGCGCTAGCGGCGGCTTGTCGGGTAGCTCGAGGATCGGCATCGCGCCGTACGGCGAATCGGACTTGAGGGCCGGCCAGTCGGGGAACTTGATGCGGTTGTCCTCGAACTCGATGCCGGCGAGGAACAGCGCGAGACGACACTCCTCGCCGCGGCTGCCGGCGATGTCGAAATAGGTCAGTTTCGGCTTGGCCATGGCGCGGACGATAACGCGATCGCGCGCGCGGCATCCCGCCGTCGCCACCATCGATCGGGCAGGTCTGGGGTATGGTCGCCGCGCTTGCTCACCGAGTCTGCCGCGCGCTGGATGCTCGTGTTGCACACCGCGCTCGGTGTCGCTGCGGTCGGGGCTGCGACGCACCTCGTGATCTGGATGCGGCGGATGATCCGCGGACAGTTCGGGCTGCATCGCGCGGTCAAGAAGTTCGCGCTCATCTCGCTGGTGCTGCACGCGCTCGCGTTCGTCGCCGGCAACGTGATGTACCCGACCTACAAGGTCGAGGTCCGCGCCGCGTACCTCGAGAACGCGAACGCGATCATCGAGGAAGCGAACGTCCACCAGCGCGAGCTCGACAAGATCGCCGTGCGCGAGGGCAGCCCGTCCGTGGAGCACAGCGCGACGTCGGAGATGGTGATGCGCGCCGCGAAGGCCGCGCGATGGTTCGACGTCAAGGAACACTGGATCGCGCTCGGCCTGATCGCGTCGCTCGGACTGACGCTGATGTTGAGGTTCTGGAACCCGAAGCACGACACCCCGGCGCTGTCCCCGATCGCGCTCGGCCTCTCGATCGTGATCGCCGGGACCGTGTGGCTCGGTGCGATCATCGGCGTACTGACCGCGTCGTACCGAGCGATCTGACCGGTCAGTTCGACCAGACGACTCGATCGGCGACGCGCAACTCGCGCTGATGCCTCGGGAACGCCAGCGGCACGCGGTTTGATCAAGCGAGCGGGATGCGAACCACTCTCCTCCTCGCGGGCCTGCTCGCGACGGCCTCCGCCAGCACTGTCGCCGCCGAACCCACCGTCGACCGCCTTGGCATCGTGTTCCACCTCAAGCCGCACCAGCCCGACAAGAAGGAGTGGAAGTGGTCGCCGAACCTGCGGCTCAAGATCAGCGGACCGATCTCCTCGTCGTCTGCGATCGTCGCGGAGTACACGCTCCCCAACGGCAAGCCCTACCTTCAGGTTCAGTGCGAGAACGTGTCGGAGACCGAGGAGAAAGAATTCCTCACGCTCAACGACTGCGGTTATCGGCTCGAGGAGAAGGACGCGATCACGCAGACCGGTGTGTTCGGCTTCACCGTCAAGCTGACGGACGCGCTGACCAACACGAACAAGGTGCTGTTCAAGGGCAAGTTCACCGTCGGTCGCGGGCTCTACAACCCGTCGGGTCAGGCGGATCGCAACAAGCAGTTCTACTACTACGTCGACCAGGACTGGCGCCTGCCGCTCGCCTACGCGTTCCCGAGCCACGGCGATCCGAACAACCTCTACGTCGAGACCTGGATCAAGGGACCGATCATCGACATGTCGAAGATCCGCGGGTACCTGTTCTTCAACGGCAAGCAGGTGTCCGAGGACAGCATCTCGAGCGAGCTCCGCGCGACGCCGCCGGAGCTCCACGCGTGGGAGTACCACCAGGTGGTCATCAAGTTTCCCGCACAGATCAGCAAGCCCACCGCCGACGGCTACGGGGGATGGCACCTGTGGGAGAACCCCGGCGACTACGAGTTCAAGCTGATGCGCGACAACAAGGTCGTGCGGACGGCGAAGTTCACGATCGGCGCCGACGGCAAGCCGAAGGACACGAACGGCGCTCGCGCGTCGGCCTCGATCGCCCGCGACGGCATCCTGCTCAAGACCACCGTCGATGGCGGCGACGGCACCATCCGCAAGGACGCGTACAAGACCGAGGCGTTCTTTCACAACCCCGCGAGCGGCCTGTAGTCACCTGCAACCTCTGGACGTGATTGGCGATCTGGACGCCAACGTACGATCGGCCGTGTAGCATCGGGAGATGCGATGGGCGCTCGCTGGCGTGATGGTGTGCGCCGCGAGCGTCGCGCACGCGGATCGCAGCGTGATGGGGCGGGTGATCGACGACAAGACGGGCGCACCGGTGGTCGGCGCGCTGGTCGCCGTCGGCGCGGGTGAGGCCGGCACCGACGACGACGGCCGGTTCGCGATCAAGGAGCTGGCGTTCGGCCGGCTCGACGTCGTGGTGATCGCCGACGGCTATCGCGCGTACTTCGGCTCCGCGCGGCTCGGCGCCGAGCTGGTGATCAAGCTCAGCCCGGAGGCGGGGACCGAGGTGATCCGCGTCAGCGGGCGCGCCCCGAGTGGCCCGCCGCTGCATCTCGACACCACCGAGATCCGCAACCTGCCCGGCGCCGGCAACGATGCGCTCCGCGCCCTGCAATCGCTGCCGGGCGTCGCCCGCACGCCGTTCGGGCTCGGCGGGCTCGCCCTGCGTGGCACCGCGCCGCGCGATACCAAGACGTACCTCGACGGCATCGAGGTCCCGCTGCTCTATCACTTCGGTGGGCTCGCCTCGTTCCTGCCGACCGCCGCCGTCGACGAGCTGACGCTGCAACCCGGCGGCTCGAGCGTGCGGTACGGGCGCGGGCTCGGAGGTGTCGCCACGGTGACCTCGCGCACCGGGAAGAGGGACAAGTGGCGCGTCGGTGGCGAGCTGTCGCTGATCCACGCGGCCTCGATCGCGGAGGGGCCGGGGCCGCTCCAGGGCAGCTGGCTGATCGGCGTGCGGCGCTCGTACTTCGACGCGATCGTCGCGGCGGCGAACATCGACATCGATCTCGCGCCGCGCTACGGCGACGCGCAGCTGCGCTGGGAATCCGGCGACGGCGCGTGGATGGCGATCCTGTTCGGCTCCGATGACAAGCTGCGGTTGCTCCACAACCCCGACGACGGTCGCTCCGGCGGCATCGACACCGCCGACGTCAAGGACTTCCGGTACACGTCGCGCTTCGCACGGCTCGGTGCTCGCTATCGCGCGCTGCGCGGTGCGACGCAGCTGACGCTCACGCCGTCGGTCGGCATCGACGACGTCAACGGCCGCTCGACGCACAACGACGTCGACAAGGGCCTGCATCGCACCACCGTCCCGATCGCGCTGCGCGCCGAGGTCGCCACGCCCCTCGCCGGCGGCACGTTCCACGGCGGGCTGGACGCCGGCGTGTATCGCCACTTCTACGACATGCTCAACACGCCCCCGCCGACGCCGATGGATCCGTCGCCCGACATGGCGTTCGAGCGCACGCTGACGCGGTGGGCGAGCGACGCCGGGGCGTTCGTCGAGCAGTCGTGGTTCGTCGCGGGTGATCGCCTCGAGCTCCGGCCCGGGCTGCGCGGCGATCACTTCGGACTGTCGGATCAGTGGACGCTCGATCCGCGGATCCTCGTCGAGGAACACCTCCCGCACGCGATCGACCTCACGCAGTCCGTCGGCCTCTACCACGCGCCGCCGTTGATCACGGATCTCGATCCCGCGTTCGGCGATCGCCGGATGCTCGGCGCGAAGGCGACGCAGGTCGCGTTCGGCGCGAAGGCGATCCTCGCCGACGAGTTCGAGCTCGGAGCCACCGCGTACTACCAGGGCATGAAGCAGCTGCCCGTCGACGCGGTCACCGGCGCGACCGCGATCAGCGACAACGGCTCGATCGAGTCGGGTGGTGCGCTCGGCATCTCGCGCGAGCTCGTCGACTCGCAGTTCGGCTCGTACAGCTATCGCGAGGGCATCGGCACCGGCTACGCGTACGGCGTCGAGCTGATCGGTCGCAAGAGCACCGGCCGGGCGACGGGATGGATCGCGTACACGTTCGGTCGCTCGTTCCGGCGCAACCCGGCACGCGACAACGCCCTGTTGCCTTACGTCCTAGATCAACCGCACACGCTGACGATGGTCGCGAGCACGGTGCTCGGTCGAGGCTGGCGCGGTGGCTTCCGATTTCGCTACGCGACCGGCACGCTGTTCACGCCCGTCGCGAGCACGTTCGTCGACGATGACGGTGACGTCGTTCCCGTCGATGGCCCGATCCTGTCGCAGCGCCTGCCCGATTTCTTCCAGCTCGATCTCCGCCTCGATCACGCGTGGAAGCGGCCGTGGGGGATCCTGAACCTCTACCTCGATGTCCAGAACGTGACGAACCGGACCAACGCCGAGGGCGTGAAGTACGAGATGGACTTCATGGTGCGGAAGTTCACGCGCGGGCTCCCGATCTTTCCGTCGATCGGGATCGAGTACATCCCCTGACGGCGTGTTAGGACGAGCGCATGAAGCTCGTCCTGTCGCTCGTTGTCGTGCTCGCCGCGGCCTGTAGTGGTCCCAAGGCCAAGACGGAGTCGCCGCTCGTCAACGAGGGCTCGAACGCGAAGCCGGAGACCTGCTGCTGCAAGACCACGCCGTCGACCAGCGTCGATGGCAAGCCGGTCTACGAGAGCGCCGTCGGTCGCATGGAGTGCTCGACCCGCCAGGGCGAGTGCGTCGACGAGGTGCAGTGCCAGGGCGCGGCGACGCCAGCACCCAACTAGTTACCAGGTCACGCTGAGGCTCGACTGGAACACCATCGAGCGATCGACATAGCGATCCATCTCCGTCGGCGGTGTCTCGATCCGCCGGCATGACACGCCACGGCACACCGACATCGGCGTGTCCTCGTGCGGCGTCATCGTCATCCGCCAGCCGAGAAACCAACCGATCCGGCGCGGAAACCCGATCGGCTCCTGCAGCCGGTGATCGAGCATCAAGCCGAAGCCGACCTGGCCCTCGACGCGCTTGGTGTCGTCGGGTACGAACCGCTGCCCGAGGTCGTCGGACGCCGGGCGATACCAGTCGTTCCACGCGACGCCGGCACCACCCTCGACGTAGACGGCGAGCATCGAGTTGCCGCCGACGATCGACGAGCCGAGCCGGATCACCTCGACGCGGCCGATCACGCCGAGCCGCTGCACATCGCCGACCACGATGTCCGAGGGACCGCGCTCCGACAACCACAGGTAGCTGTACTCGGCTTCGAGCGCGAACCGGTTCCAGCGCCGGCCACCCGCGACCGTGGCACCGAGCGCCGTGGCCTCGGCTCCGTCGCCAGAGACATAGCCGACCGCGGTCCCGAGACGGGCGGTGTTGCCGGTGGTCTCGTGGGGAGCCATCGGATCTTCGACGTAGTCTGCAGTCCTCGGATCGGCCCATCCGACACCCACTCCTGTGAAGCACAGGCACGGGACGGCGACCGCAAGCGCGCGGATGATCATGTGAGGACCTCGACGGGGAGAAGTGAAATGCAGATCACGTACCGCGAAGCGCGGCATCGAGCGCCTGCCGCATCGCCTCGATGGGTGCCCGCATGTTCGTCCACAGCGCGAACGCGCGCGCGCCCTGATGCACCAGCATCCCGCGCCCGTCGAGGGTGGGATGACCCCTGTCGCGCGCGCGCTCGAGCAGGCTCGTCGGGCGGTGATAGACGAGGGTGGTGACCCACGCGCTTTTGCGGAGCGCGTCGAGCGGGATGGTGTCGGTCATCGCCTCCTCGTCGTGACCCGACAGGCCGATCGGCGTGGTGTCTACGACGAGGTCGGCCGTCGCGAGCGCGTCGCGGAGCTCGCTCCACGGACGGACCACCATGTTCGACCTCGCCGCCACCTTCTGCATCGGTTCGACCCACGCCGCGCGATCCGGGTTGCGTGCGACCAGCTGAATTCGGGCGGCGCCCCGCAGCCCGAACGCGACCGCACGCGCCGCACCGCCGACCCCGAGGATGCAGACCTCCGGAGGCTGCGGGCAGCCGGCCTCGGCGAGGCTGTCGGTGAAGCCGTCGCAATCGGTGTTGTGACCGATGATGTCGGTCTCGGTGATGTGCAAGCAGTTGACCGCCCCGATGGCACGCGCGGCCGGAGACAACTGATCGCAGAGCCGCGTGACGAGTACCTTGTGCGGGATCGTGACGCTCGCACCGAGCGCACGCGCCGCACGCAGCCCGGCGACGATCGTCTCGAGGTGCGACGGCTCGACCCCGAGTGGCACCAGCACCGCATCGATCCCGCGGGCGGCGAACGCGGCGTTGAGCAGCTGCGGGCTGCGCGAGTGATCCACCGGCCAGCCGATCACCGCGGCGAGCCGGGTGGTCCCGCGAATCACCATATCTCAGCCGGAGTTGTCGTCATCCAGAGCAGTTCGGACCGTTCGAACCATGCTGCGTGCTCAAGCAATTGGGACATCCGACCGGGAGTTAATCCATGGAGCAAAGCTATCAAGATTGCCAATGTAGAGTCTCATGAGCGGCTCCAACCGCGCGCTATCGATATTCATGTTGTTGTCAAATCCAAGCGCTGCCAGAAAAATGCGCAACCTTACCCGTTTCAAAGTAGGCCCGGTCACACTCAATTCCTATGATCCCTACCCAGTCAATCTTGCGCAGCATTCTCAGTGCGGTTTTAAAATCACTGACTCGTTGCAGTTGCAGATGATTGGGAGGAGCGTAGCGCGAGCGATAGCGACCAATCACCAAACACTCCTGAAGCCACAGCCGTTCAAGCACCAAGTCGGAATCGGCATTCGGAATGACGTTGGTTACGATGAAGATAGTGGCGACCGCATGTGACCAGTACTCGAGTTCAGTCGACAGCCCGTGAGCGCGCGATGAATTAGCGAAACGATCGACGTTTGTTCTAGGCGAACCATCCGCATCGCCACCGATGATGCCGACTAGCATGGCGACACAGGCCATTTCACGCTGTCTCAACATCGGACACATTCGGAGATCGTTTCCCGAATCTCAAATTTCTCATTTCGAGGTCGACCGTCGCAAGCCAAAAGTCGCGGCGGCGGGTCGCGATCGAGCTGGTCGTCCAGTCTGGTAGTGATGACTACAGATCGTCGTCGGGCTCGGGCTCGTCGAGCTTCGGATGCTCCGCCCTGTACGCGGTCATCCACTCCGCCAGCTTCGGCATCGCGACCTCGAGCCGCATGCTGCCCTCGCGATCCGCCGCCTGCCGCCACGAGAACTGCGCGTCGTCGTGCTCGCCGCGCTGCGCGTAGATCCACGAGCACAGCAGCAGGAGGTCGCGGCCGGCCGTCATCGACAGGCCCTTGCGCCTCCGATCGTCGAGCTCCTGCTCGTCGAGCTTCTCGGGCTTCGGCGGCTCGCCCTCGGCGACCCACAGGTGCATCTGCGCGATCCAGTACGACAGCTTGAGCACCTCGCCCGTCGGGACCGGCCCGCGACTGTCGAGGAGGTTGCGCGCTTCCTTGGTGCGACCGAGCGCGGAGAGCAAGTTGATCTCCGTGTAGTAGGAGAACTGGTGCTGCACGAGGCGCGGCGACAATTTTCCGCGCGCCTTGCGAACCTTCTCGAGCGCGAGCTCGCCCTTGCCGTCGAGCGCATCGGCGATCGCGACGCGGAGCTCGGCGAGGGCACGCACGCGACCCGGTGCCCACCAGGCGCGCGCGACCGGCTCGGCGAGGGCGCGCCCCTCGACGGAGTCGCCGTTCGACAGCGCGACCGACGCTTCGTTGACGCGCTTGACCGCGCGGATCGTGCCGAGAAACCGGCCACCCAGCAGCACGTAGAACGGAATCAGGAGCGGGAACGACGTCGCGGCGAGCGCGACGCCCGCGGTGGTGATGCCACCGAACGCGAGGTACGCGGCGTACTGGCGGTTGCGCACGCCGGAGGGATCACGAACTTCGCCATCGCGCCCGACGTAGACCAGCTGCCCCTTGCCCGCCTTGTCGAGATCGCGCGCGATCATCGGCCGAACGAGCGCGCCTGCACCCGAAGGATTCGGTGGGTCTTTGGGATCGGTTGCCATCAGGCTTCGTCCAGCACTTTCCAGTCGGTGCCCTGCGGCGTGTCTTCCAGGGCGACGCCGAGGGCCGTCAGCTCGGCCCGGATCTCGTCGGCACGGGTGAAGTTCTTGTCCTGGCGTGCGGCGACACGCTCGGCCATCAGGGTGGTGACCTTGGTGACGTCGATGCTGCGCAGCCGAACCAGCCGATCGCGACGCTCGGTGAGATACGTGCGCGGGTTCGCGCCGAGGATGCCGAGCGCGCTACCGACGGTGCGCAGATCCTTGCCGAGCCGCGCGATCGTGCGACGGCGCGCCTGCTTGTCGAGGCCCTTACCGATCTCGACCAGGCGATTCGCGAGCGCCGCGGCGGCGTGCATCAGCGCCTTGACGATCGGCGTGTTGAAGTTGTCGGCGAGCGCCGCGCGCACGTCGGCGAGCAGCGTCTCGGCGAGCTTGCCGTCGTTGCCAGGGATCAGCGCACCTTCGCCACCGTCGTCGGTGCCGAGGAAGCCGTCGATCCGCGACAGCGCCGTGTAGAAGTACGCGAGCTGGCGATCGGCCTCCTCGAGGCTGCGGAACCGCACCCCGGTGGGCGTGCCCGTGGCGTCGCGGACCTCCTCGACCTCGAACTCGATCGACGACTGGAAGTGATGCGACACGCAGAAGAACCGCAGCGCCTCGCCACCGACGGCATCCGCGATCTGATCGCAGCCGAACACGTTGCCGAGCGACTTGGACATCTTCTCGCCGGCGAAGTTCAGGAAGCCGTTGTGCAGCCAGTAGCGTGCAAACGTGTCGACACCGTACGCGCCCTGCGATTGCGCGATCTCGTTCTCGTGGTGCGGGAAGATCAGGTCTTTGCCGCCGCCGTGCAGATCGAACGTCTTGCCGAGGTGCTCGACCGTCATCGCGGAGCACTCGATGTGCCAGCCCGGCCGGCCCTTGCCCCACGGCGATTCCCAGGACGGCTCGCCCGGCTTCGCACCCTTCCACAGCGCGAAGTCCGCCGGCGCGCGCTTGATCGTCTTGTCGGGCTTGTCGATCGGCCCACCGCGCAGATCGCGATGGCCCTCCTCGAGCTCGTCGAGCTTCATCCCCGACAGCTTTCCGTAGTGCGGCGTGAAGGTGGAGACCTCGTAGTAGACGTCGCCTTCGACGGCGTACGCCTTGCCCGCATCGACGAGCACCTGGATCAGCGCGATGATCTGCGGGATGTGCGTCGACACCTTCGGCTCGATGTCGGGCGCGAGCACGTTGAACCGCGCCATGTCGCGGTTGTAGGTCTCGGCGAACCGCGCGGCGAGGACGACCGGATCCTCGCCGGAGGCGTGTCCGGCGTTGATGATCTTGTCCTCGACGTCGGTGATGTTGCGGACGTAGAGGACGTCGTAGCCGAGGAACATCAGGCTGCGGCGGATCGTGTCGAACGAGATCGCCGAGAAGGCGTGCCCGATATGGGCCGGGGCGTACGGAGTGGGCCCACACACGTACATGCTGACCTTGCCCGGGACGAGCGGCTCGAACGCGACCTTGGATCGCTTCAACGAATCATGTAGTTGCACCGGAAGAGCAGACGTACTCACGTCCATGGGTTGTAGCACCTCAACGCCAGGTCAGGCTCGCACCCGTGTCGTCGACGATCGCGTTCGTCATCTGATCGAGCCAGCGCGCGGTCTCCTCGGGTGTGGCAGGGACCACCAGCTGCCACGCGAGCAGAGCGTTCTGCTCCCGCTTCTCGACGTCGCGCTTCTCGCGGTCGGTGACCTGGCGACGCGCGATCACACGGTGACCGTCGTTCGAGATCTGGGGCTGCGTGTACGTCAGCCCGGGCGAGCTGGCGAGTGTCCAGCGGTGGTTCGCGAGCGGGTCGAACACCTCGATCGCGCCACGGTTGGGATAGACCAGCGCGCCGGTGCCGGGCGCTTGCGCCGCCTGCAAAACCCCGAGATCGAACGGCCGTCCCACCTGCTTGGTGGCGAGCTCGATCGAGTAGCCGAGCCCGCCCTCGGTGAACACGATCGCGCGATCCGCGCCGGCGAGCCCGACGCCGTCGATCGGCTTCGGCAGCTCGGCCACGGTGCGGAGCTCGTTGGTCGGGGTCCACATCACGAGCTTGTTGCCCTGGGGGAACACCATCGCGCCGTCGGGACGGATCGAGATCATCCTCGGCACGTTGGTGAGTGGCGTCGACGACTGCTGCCCGGTCTCGAGGTCGACGCGCCACAGCGTCGCATCGAGGAACGCAGCGGCGATCCAGCCCTTGCCACTGCCGCGGCTGACCACCATGTGGACGAGGCGTGTGGTGCGAGTCAGCAACGGTGTGCGGAGCTTGGTCGTCGGATCGACGAGCTGGATCGAGCCGCTGGTGCTACCGAGCACGACGCCCGCTCCCCCGAACGCACACAGATCGACCGCGCCCAGGTCGTCGGTGCCGGCCTCGGTGATCAGCCGAGCGTGGTGGCTAGCGTCGACGACGCACACCGACTGGCCGTCGAGCGAGCCATCGATCGAGAGCAGCGCGGCGGGCAAGGCAGGGAGCGACCGAGACTTGCCACTCGTCAGATCCAGCCACTGCGCGGGCGCGTCGGGATAGGCGGCGAGCACCCGGTCGTTGCCGATGAACGCCTCGCGGGTGGCGTCGCCCTCGGCGAGCCGGCGCGGCAGCATCTCGGCGAGGTTCCACACCAGCATCCGGTTCTCGACGAAGCCGATCACGAACGGCGCCTTGGTGGAGGCCTGGACGATCTCGAGCCGGCCATCGGGTGCGGGCACCACGTGATCGCCGTCATCGGTGAGGATCGCGAGCCCACCGGTGCTCGCCGCGATCACCACCCCGTCGATCGTCTCGCGCAGGCCGATCGCCTCGCCGTTGATCTGCTTGCGCGGCGTGGTCTCGTTGCGCGACACCACACCGACACCGAGCGCACCGATCGTGAACATCCGCTCGCGGCTCCACGCGATGTGCGAGCGCGTGCCGACGTGGACGCGGTGGACGATCTGGCCGCCGGTCGCGATCGAGGCATCGGCGGCGACGCGCTCGGTGGGCGCGCCGAGCTCGACGAGCAGCGCGAGGTGCGCACCGTCCTCGGACCAGTCGAGATCGCGGACCTTGCCGAACATGATCTGCTGCGGCGGCTCGGCGGGTTGCGTGCGATCGTGGAGGAGCAGGTGGTTCGCGGCGACCAGCGCGATCCAGCGACCATCGGGCGACGGCTCGAGCGAGTCGACCGGCTCGTCGAGGGCGAGCTCGATCGGCGTGCGGCCCGCCAGATCGAGCTGCCACACCTTCTTGCCCGCGTCGGTCCAGTACGCGTTGACACCGACGACCTCGAGATCGACGACCGGCGTGGCTGCCTGGATCGCGCCGATCACCGCACCTGTCTGCGCGTCGAGCACCGTCATCGCCGTACCGGCCCACGTCACGACCTTCTTCTCGTTGTCGGCGAACCGCGCGCGCTGGGTCGCGCCGGACGCGACGAGCATCCGCGACGCCCTCGCCACCAGATCGTAGATCCGCACCGAGCCGTCGGTGCCGGCGACCAGCGCGCGCTTCCCGTCGCGCGACAGCTCGACCGACTCGGCATGTTTCGGGGCCGGCAAGCTCCACGCGACGCCGTTCGCGCGCGCGGCCGCCGCGATCGAGCGCACGTCCCGCCACTGCTCGGGCTTGCGCGCGAGCGACTTCATCATCGCGATCGCCTCGGTGGGATTGCTCAGCGCCTTCGAGCGCGCCTGTTGCAGCGTCAGCTTGTCGAGGCGATCCTGCGCCTTCCGGGTCTCGGTCTCGGCGACCAGCTTCTGTTCCTGCGCGATCCGCGCCTCGTCGTCGGCGCGATCGCGCTCGTTGATCACGCGCACCACCGCGACCGTCCCGATCACGATCAGCGCGACCGCCGCCGCCGTCACCGCGAACACCGGCACACGGTTCTTGCGGATGAACCGCGCGATCTTCGCGCGCGGCGTGTAGTGGTGGGACGCGACGAGCTGACCGGTGAGGAAGCGCTGCAGATCGTCCGACAGCTCGCGCGCGTGCTGGTAGCGCGTGTGGGCATCCATCGACAGCGCCTTGTCGACGATCGTGATCAGCTCGGGCGGCACTCCGTCGACGAGCTGATCGAGCGGCACCGGCTTCGCGCGCACCGCGTTGCGCATCATCTCGTCGGCGGTCTTCGCGTGGTGCGGCGGCTTGCGCGACAGCAGGTGATACAGCGTCGCGCCGAGCGCGTAGACGTCGGTGCGCTCGTTGACGGCGTTGCCGCGCAGCTGCTCGGGCGCCATGAAGCCCGGCGTACCGAACACCACGCCGGCGCGCGTCTTCAGCTGATCGTCATCCTCGATCACCCAGTTCGCGGTGCCGGTCTCGCGATCGTCGTCCCCCTCGCCCTTCACCTTCGCGAGGCCCCAATCGATCACGATGGTCTCGCCGAGATCGCCGCACAGGATGTTCGACGGCTTGATGTCGCGATGGATGATGCCGCGCTCGTGCGCGTGGGCGACGGCATGTGCGGCGGCGACGATGTGCGGGATCAGCGCGAGCCGCTCGTTGAGCGTGTTGGCGGTGGAGACCAGCTTCTCGAGCGGGCGACCGCCGATCTTGCGCATCACGTAGAACGGCGTGCCGTCGGATAGCTTGCCGGCGTCGTGCACCGGCACGATCGACGGGTGCTCGAGCCGCGCGGTGATCTGGGTCTCGCGATCGAAGCGGTGCAGCGAGTCGGCGTCGAGGGCGAGCGCTTCCTTCAGCGCGACGATGCGGCCCAGGCGGGTGTCGTTCGCGTTGACCACACGCCCCATGCCGCCGCGCGCGATCTCGTCCTGGAGCTCGTAGCGCGGCCCCGGCATCGCCGGCGGCGGCATGCCCGTCTGCGACTCGATCGCCGTGCGTGGTGGAGCCTGGATCGTGGCCTGGTTCGGCGCGAAGTCGTCGGGATGCTGCCCGGGCCGGACCTGGATCGTGTGCGGCGCATCCTCCGAGGTATCGTCGTCGCGCACGCCCCGAGTATAGGGCCTTCAGGCCGCGGCGCGGGTCGGCAGCAGGTCGCGACGAATCGCACGCACCAGCGCCCAGGCGAACAGCAGCGCGATCGCGCCGAGCGCGATCGTGATCGGCAGGACGTACCAATAATCCTGCGGTACTTCATTGGTCACCAGGGCGTACGCTCCGTCGGGGACCCCGCGCGTCACGAAGATGCCGACCAGATCGACGCGGTTGTCAGGCGACACCGCACCCCCGAGGGCGAGGCCATCGGCGCCGGACTTCTTGAGCTCGGCCCACGTCCCGGTGCGATGGCGGACGAGAGGCTCGACCCGCGCGGCCCACAACTCGGCGGACTCGAGCTTCTTGACCGCTTCCTCGCCCGCGACCGGCACCTCGAAGCGGCCCTGACCGAGCGCTTCATCGTTATCTTTCTGCGTGGCCGGCTTGTAGGGGAGGTTCGCGCGCTTGAGGGCGCCGCCCCATGCGCGCATGTCGGGGAGGCGTTCGTTGAACGACACGACGACGAGCGACGTGGTGGGCTCGAGGGTCTCGAACGCGATCTGCTGGTTGTCGTCGAGGGCGAGCTCCTCGCCGGTGACCAGCTTGATCTTGCTGCTCGCGAGGCCGGCTCGGATCGACGGGACATTCGCGAACACCGGGCGCGGTGTCTCGGCGAGGTAGCTCTTCACGCTGGTGCCGAGCGTCATCGAATCGAGCCTGCGGAGCCGCCCGATGTACTTGGAGTTGATCGCGGGCTGATCCCAACCATCACCGGAGACGGCGAGCCACAGCCGATCCGACGAGCCACGGATCGGCACGACGCGGAGACCGGCATCACCCTTCGCCTTGATGCTGCGGATCGCGTGCGACATCAGCGGCTCGGCTTCGAGCTCGATGTAGCTGTCGGGGGCGATCCGATCGTCGAGGATGTCGGAGACGGCGACGGCCGTGGGCTTGTCGGTCTCGCCGCCGAACCGGCGGTCCGGGGAGAGCCGGAGCAGGAAGTACACGCAGATGACGAGCACGCCCGCCGCGGTGATGATGCCGACCTTCGCGCGGCTCCGGCTGAGCTTCACGAGATCGGGATCGATCGCGCCCTTGGGGAGATGCGCTCCCGGTTCACGCTCCGCAGTCATAACCGCCTGCATCCTATCTTGGGGAACGACAACGCGCCACCGCGCGCGGTTGCGGCCAAGTTTGCTGACAGCCGTATTCTCGACGGGTTAGGTTAGTTCGTGGCCTCCAGCGAGCGCCCGCCCGAGGCTCGATCGAGTAGTCGAGAGCGGCCCCTGGGCATCGCCGAGCTGGTGCGCCTGGCCGGCCGGACGGTCGACGCCTTGGGCCTGGTCTGGGTCGAGGGGGAGGTCACCCAGGCGTCCAAGCCGTCGTCGGGTCACCTCTACTTCGCCCTCAGCGACCGCGGGGCGGTGCTGCCGGCGGTGATGTGGGGTCGCGATGCGGTGCGGCTCAAGTTCGAGATCGTGGCCGGGCTCCACCTGCGGGTGCGCGGCCGGCTCGGGGTCTACGAGCGCGACGGCAAGATGCAGCTCTACGCCGACGTCGCGGAGCCGGCGGGTGCGGGTGCGGAGGCACTCGCCCGCGAGCAGCTCAAAGCGAAGCTGACGGCCGAAGGGATGTTCGCGGAGTCGAAGAAGCGGCCGCTCCCCAAGTTCCCGCGGCGGATCGGCGTGGTGACCTCGGCGCGCGGCGCGGCGGTCTACGACATCATCCGCACGGTGCACCGGCGGTTCCCGACGCCGATCCTGATCGCGGACGCGATGGTGCAGGGGCCGCTCGCGCCTCATCAGATCGTGATGGGGATGGCGATGGTCGTTCGCGCCGGTGTCGACCTCGTGATCGTCGGTCGCGGTGGTGGGGCGGCGACGGATCTGTCGGCGTTCGATCACGAGCGCGTGGTGCGCACGATCTCCCGCTGCCCGGTGCCGGTGATCGCGGCGATCGGCCACGAGGTCGATCTGACGCTGGCGGATCTCGCGGCCGATGCTCGTGCGTCGACGCCGACGGCCGCGGCCGAGCTCGCGGTCCCCGACGGTGCGGCGATCGAAGAGCTGCTCGTCAAGGAGCGCCGCCGGCTCGATCGCGAGCTCCGGCATCGCCTCGATCGCGCGCATCAGGATCTCGATCGCGCTACGCTCGGACTGCATGCGCGTGCGGGTCGCATGCTCGCGGTGCGCGGCAGCGAGCTGCACCGGTTGCAGCACAAGCTCGCGGCGCTGCACCCACGCACGCGGCTCGCCGAGAAGCAGCAGGCGCTGACCGAGCTCGCTCGCCGGCTCGCCGCCGCGCACCCGATCGGACGGATCACCCAGGGCCAGCGCCAGCTCGATCAGCTGATCGCGCGCGGCAACGCGGCGATCCAGAGGTCGCTGGGAGATCGGCGCGCCGAGCTCGGCCGCTGCGCGTCGCAGATGCACGCGTTGTCGCCCTTGGCGGTGCTCGAGCGCGGCTATGCCGTGGTCAGAGCAGGCGACGAGATCATTCGCGATGCCTCCCAGGTCTCGCCGGGCGATCGCCTGCTGATCCGGCTCGCGCGGGGTGAAATCCAGGCGAAAGTAGAGAAGTGACGCGCGCGAAGACGCAGGGTCCGGGTGGCAAGGTGCCTCGCGCGGCGACGCAAAGCGGTGGCAAGCCCAAGCGCGCGACGACGCATTCGAACCTGTTCAACGATCTCGAGGCCGCGATCGATTCGCTCGACCAGAGCTCGGCGCGGCATTCGGCGCCCAAGCCCGAGGACAAGCCCGCCGACAAGCCCGCGGCGAAGCTGCCGCTGCCGAAGCGTGCCGCGCCGGACCCAGGGTTGGCTCGTCCGCCAACCCCGCGTCCGGTCTATCGTACGGATCCGGGCCCGACGCCGGGCTCCGAGGCGCCGAAGTTTCCGCCGCGCACCGTGCCGCCGAAGCCACCGCCGGGAGCCGAGCGCGCCGCGATCATCCGTGCCCGCGAGGCCCGCGCCGCGAGCGAGCTCGGCCAGGGCGATGCCGAGGAGGTCGCCACCCTCCCGTCGCCGCGTGTCCCTCCGCGGCCACCGCCGGGGACACGTCCTCCGATCTCCACCCGTCCGCTCGATGCCGACGGGTTGCCACCGATCTCTCACCCACCCACGCGGACCACCCCGCGACCGACTCCGTCGAGTCCGAGGGCCGAGTCGGAGGTCGAGGAGCGCCGGGTCTCCGACGTCGAAGATCCGATGGTGCGAGCTCGCCGGGAGCCATCGCGATCACCCAACGCGGAGCTGCTGTCGATCTCGTTCCGGCCGGCGCCCGAGCCTCGGAGAGAGCTGAGCCGGCTCCCGTCGGAGCAACTCGATGATGACGCCGTCTTGCAGCGACCCCTCACGCTCGAGCTCGACGACTCGGGGATGCGCGCGGAGCGGGAGACCGGTCTCAGCATCGACGTCGATCTCGAGGAGTCGCAGTCGGCGGCGCGGCCCTACGAGCCTCCGGCCCCGCAACCGGCGGAGGTCGTCGACGGTGACGCGTTGCCGTCGATCGAGCCGCTGTCGATCGCGATCCTCGACGAGCCGCCGTACATCGCCGCGGCCAAGCAAGCGATCGCGGTCGCCGGTCACAAGGTCGCTGCGGCCGCGAGCGGGCAGACCGGTATCGAGCAGATCAAGTCGCTGCTGCGGACCGGGATCGCGGACGTGCTGCTCGTCGGGATGCCCGGTGGCGAGGAGCTGATCGATACCGCGCTCGCGCTCGCGCCGCGGCGGCCCGTGGTGATCGCCGTGTTCTCCGGCAAGCCCGCCGAGGCGGTGCGTAGAGCGATCGTGCTGGGCGCCGATCTCGCCGTCGCGCGTCCGCTGGATCTCGACAAGCTCGCACCGGTGCTGCTCGCCGCGTCGCGCCTCGCGGTCGCGCGGACCACGGCGTCCGCCGCGCGCACGAGCGATGCAAACCTGCGCGGGCGGCTCGACGCGATGGCCGATCACGAGCCCGGTGCCCTGCAACCGTTCGCCGCGTTCGAGCGCGTGTTCGAGCTCGAGATCAAGCGCAGCAAGCGGTACGGCTATCCGATCGCGATCGCGCTGTTCTCCATCGAGGTCGACGGCGAACCGCCTCCGGGCATGCTGGGCATCGTGCGAGCGCGCGCCGGCAACGCGCTGATCCAATCGATCCGCGATATCGATCTCGCGACCGAGGTCGACGACCGCTTCCTCGTGTTGCTGCCGTACACCACGCTGCGCGGTGCCGCCGAGGTGGCGCGCCGGATCCTGAGCGCGGTGACCGGTGGTGTGCCGATCAGCGCCGCGGGCAAGACGTATCCGCCGACGATCACCGGCTCGGTGGCTGGTGCCCATGCCGGGGAATCGTTGTCGATCGCGCGGTTGATGCGCGATGCGACGCAAGCGCTCGAGGAAGCGGAGCGCGATGGCGCCGAGCTCGCGGTGCCGATGGGGAGCCGCGACTAGCTATTTGTCGTCGGCGTCTTCGGACAAGTACGCGAGGATCACCTCGTCGAGACTCTTCTCCGAGATCAAGCCCTGACCAAAGCCACGCCCCTCGTCCTCGCGCGCCTTGCGGACGCGCGGTGGCGCTGGCTTCGCGGGTGCACCGACGATCACCGCCGGGCGCGTCATCACCACGCCACTGTTCGGCACCGAGGAGACCGAGCCCGGACGACTGATCATCGGCCCCGTCGTCCGACCCGGCGTGGGCGTGCGTGGACGCGCGGCCCCCGACGACGAATCTGGACGCATCACCTGCGGGATCGGCGCTGGCGTGCGCGGGGGCGGCGTGGGCGGCGGCTTGGCCGGTCCACTCGCGCGAGCCGCGCCGGGACGACCCAGCCCCGGTGGAATCGGCACCCCGGCCGAGCGCTCGCCGCGCCCTGCGGCCGGCTCGATGGCGGGCAGCTTCGTGTTGACGATGCGCTTGTGCTGCGAGTACTGGCCGGGGCGCTCCGAGGCTGCGAGCCCGGGTGGCGCATCCGCCGACGGTGGCGCCGGGGCGTAGACCTCGATCGCATCGGAGTCCTCGCGACCACTGCGATCGTCGCGCGTGATCGGACGCGACAGCACCTGGGGCGGCGTGATCGCCGGGCGCCCCGGAGCACGCGGTGGCAACAGCGAGCCGGCTGCCGACGGACGCGACGAGGCGGGCGGCGGCGGCAACGGCGGAACCGATTCGTTCGCCGAGCGCGGGCGCGACGTCTCCGTCGACGCACCGACGATGCCGGGCACGCCGTCCGACGACGGCTCCGGATCGCCCGGCAGCACGACATCGGTATCGCGCGGTCGCTGCCGACCCGACGGTCGATCGCCGAGCTCGAGCTCGATGACCGCGTCGAGCGAATCAGCCACCTGGGGCTCGAGGGCGTACGCCGGCACGCTCGTGTTCGCGATGGTCTCGAGCGAGGTGGGCCCGTCGAGGTCGTCACTCGGCGGCGGCGGCTGCATCGAATTGCGCGACGGCGCGCTGCCACGCTCGGCGGTGCGGGTGCGCGGCGCGTCGGGTGACTTGAGCTGCGGCGCATACTTCGCGAGGTCCTCGTCGAGCTCTGCCGTCTCCATCGGCGGCGACGTGGTCTTCGCGCGGTTGGGCGTGGTGCCCTTGAGCGTGGCGTTGACGTCGATGTTGCCGAGCGAGGCGAGGTCGATCGCCGGCGTCTTGATCGTGGCGTCGGGCTCGGCGTCCGGCAGCTCCGTCGGTGCGAGCACCGGCTGGCTGTCGCGGTCGACCGGTTCGTCGCCCGTCACGCCCCGCGGCAGCAGACCCTCGGTGCCACCGAGGTAGGCATCGATCTTGTCGTCGAAGGTCCCCTTCTTGAGGTCCTTCATCACCGCCTTGTGCTGAGCCTGCATCAGCGACTTGATGGCGCCCTCGTCCGACCCCGCGTCGTAGACCAGCTTGCGGGTCGAAACGATCACGCCCGCGTGGAATAGGTGCGTGAATAGATGCGGCGAAAGCACGCCGGAATCTTCCGTTTGCACGTGGAAGATGAGCCCGCGATACCGGACGTTGTGGTTGTAGCCCAGAATGGGCGAACGCTTGGCCACCGCTAACCCAGCGTATCATGGGAACGGCTTGCGAGGCCGCGGGCTTGTAATTCTGTCGAGGGGTTGGTACGCATCGTGTTCGGCTCCCATCCTGGAGCGGTACTGTTTTTCCTCTGCTGGAGGCCCCGTTTCCCGGGGTTGAGAAATCGTGACGAGTCCTGCTGTCGAGTCGAAGTTCGTCGAGTTGGTGCGCGGTTGGTTGGTGTCGTTGCCCCATGACCTCAAGATCGCTTTCGACGCGATGGATGACGAGAACCTGCCCAGGCCGGTTCGCGAGGTCGCTGCGGGTGTCGTCGCCTATGTGATCTCGCCAAACGATTCCGTCTCGGACCGTAGCGAGAACGTTGTCAGCTTCGCGGATGACGCGGTGCTGCTGCGTCTGGCGTTGTCGCAAGCACTCGGAACCGGCGAGGACGAACAAGCGTTCCGCGATCGTTTCCCGGAGTTGTTCGAGAGTCTCGACGAGAATCTCGCAACCTGTAAGACGGTGATGGGCGAGCTGATGACCTGGCTCGAGGGCAAGGTCGGCGGCCTCGCCAAGCTCGATTACAAGGGCAAGAAGATCGTCAAATACCTCGACGACGAGGCAGCCCGCGAGCAGCTGTTCGACGATGGGTTGGTGTTCCGCACCGACTATCCCGTCGACGAGAAGACGATCACCGACAAGCTCAAGAAGGCGACGACGATCACCGACGCCATCAAGCGGCGGAAGCAAGAAGAAGCGCGGGCCAAGGGCCACGTCGCTCGCGCCTGAGGCCGAGCGTGCGAGCCGCCTCCGTACAGGCGAGCGTTTCGAGAGCCGATGATCAAGGGACCCTCTCTCAGAGATCGACGAGCTCGAACCCGGTGAGCGGTTCACCGAGGAACCGTGGCGCGATCTCGTCGAGCCGCGACGTGTCGGTCGCAAAACAATCGAGCCGTCCCGCTTCGGCGCGACGGTTCGCATTCGTGCCGAGCTGATCGCGGGCGGCTTCGGCCATCGCGGTCGCCGAATCGACGACGGCGACCTCGCGTCCTGCGAGCTCGCACGCGACACGCGTGATCACGTCCCGCAGGATCGGATAGTGCGTGCAGCCCAGCACGAGCGTGTCGATCTCGCGATCGAGATCGAACAGCTGCACGAGATAGCGGCGTGCGATCTGCGTCGGGATGTCGTCGCTCGGATCGGTCCAGCCCTCCTCCGCGAGCGGCACGAACAACGGGCAGGCGAGCGCGACGAGCTTGGCACTCGGATCGCGCGCACCGATCGCCTTCGCGTACGCGCCGGAGCGAACGGTCGCGAGCGTCCCGATCACGCCGATGTGACCGTTGCGGGTGGCTGCGAGCGCGCTCGCGGCACCAGGATCGACAGCACCGATCACCGGCACCGGGCTCGCCTCGACGAGCGCAGGGAGGGCGTTCGCAGAAGCCGTGTTGCACGCGATCAGCACCAGCTTGACCCCACGTGCGAGCAGGAACTGCTGGCAACCGAGCGAGTACTTCTCGACGGTGCGCGGACTCTTACTTCCATAAGGAACCCGCGCGGTGTCGCCTAAATAAATGACGTCCTCGCCGGGCAGCGCCGTGCGAAGTGCACGAACCACCGTGAGCCCGCCAACACCCGAGTCGAACACACCGACAGCCGCACGACGTGTGTGATGACGACCGTTCGTTGAATCTTGCCCCATGATCGCCTCCGGAGTGAGACGGACTGTCACGGCTGGCTGATCCAATTGCCAGGGAGATGTCTCGTCACCGAGGAAACGTCTTAGCGGCGCGAAGGCTTCCGGCGAACAGGCTGCGCCATGCGGCGGCCTTCGAACGCCCAAACAAGCTGGAGGAATGTCGCCGGCTTGAGGGGCAGCTCCGCGTAGAACCGCGAGATTCCCGGAAAGCTCTCCTCTGCCAGGGGCAGCTGCGATTCGGTGATCCTGCCTTGCACTTCGCGGCCGGCTTGAGCACGACCCATACCAAAGACCGCGCGCCGACGCTCGGTCTCTGTGTTCTGCATGACGAATCCCAAACCGTGCTAACTAGCGCGACCTTCCTATGAGCGAGCAGCCGGACGCCATGCGCGGGCTCGTCGAGACCGACCCTGTGGTGCTCGTCGAGGTCGCAGGAGCGATCGCCGACACGGGTCGGATTCCGCCGGAGCGCGTGACCGTGCTCGCCCTCGAGCACGCACCGCGGCTCGTCGACGCGGATAAGGGCCGGCTGCGCAGCGCGATCGAGCAGATGCTGATGGGCACGCAGATCGACGCGGCGCTCGAGTGGCTCAACCAGACGCTGATCTTGCGCGTGCTCTTCCCCGAGCTCGAGGCGACCAAGGATCTCGTCCAGGAAGAGGGTCGCCAGCACAAGGATGTCTGGGCGCACACCAAGCAGGTCGTGCGGCAGACGGTGCGCCGTCCACTCGTGCGCTGGGCCGCGCTGCTTCACGACATCGGGAAGGTTCCGACCCGCACGTTCACCGAGCATGGCGTCCACTTCCACGGACACGCCGAGGTCGGCGCACGGATGTTCGATCGGATCAGCCAGCGCTTCGGATTCGCGCGCGACGAGCGCCACACGATCCGCTTCCTCGTCAAGCACCACCTCCGCACCAACCAGTACGGCGATCAGTGGACCGACAGCGCGGTGCGCCGGTTCCACCGGGAGATGGGGCCGTACATGACGGACCTGCTGGATCTGTCGCGCGCGGACATCACGTCGAAGCGGCCTGGCCGCCGCAAGTCGCTGCTCGAGCAGATCAGCGCGCTGTCGGATCGCGTGCAGCACCTCGCCGAGCTCGACGCGAAGCTGCCGCCACTCCCCACCGGCGTCGGCACCGCGATCATGTCCGCGTTCGAGATTGCGCCGTCGCGGTTGATCGGCGATCTCAAGCGCGCGCTCGAGACCGCGATCGACAACGGCACGCTCGAGGCGCGCCGCGAGGACGAGTACTACGTCGCGTTCATCGCGCGGCAGGATCTGGTGCCGAACGTCGCGCCCGAGAAGCGCGAGGCGTTGATCGCCGCCGGCGGTGCCCTCGAGATCCCGCCCGACGATCTCGAAGGCCCGCACAAGGGCGTCGATCACGACGACCCCACGCCGGGTGTCCTCGCGTGCGGGCACGATCCAGACAACGATCCATGCGTGCAGCCGCACCGCGACGCCGACCCGGACGATCCAGCGCTCCGTCGTTGATCGCTCGTCGACCCGGCGATCTCCCTGATACGACTGGAGCGTTTGGACCCACGGATCGTTGCCTCAGACGCAACGACTCGATGCGTAGATTTCAAGATACGAGACGGTGGTCTGACGTACTCGACCACATGCTCCGCATCCTCGCAGTCTTCACGTTCGCGTGCTCCGATCCTGGCCCGGCGACCTTCGGCGATCCGGTCGAAAATCCTCAACTCCCGCCTCGTGGGTCGCTCGACATCACCACGTGGATCGCTGGTGGCGACTACCTCGAATGGGCGTGCGAGAGCGCACCCCATGCGGGCCGTGCACCCTCGCCGCACGGTCTCAACCGGATCTGTAGCAACGACGCCTTGATCGCCTCGACCGGCCCAGGCCCGTTTCCGGTGGGCGCGGCCGCCGTCAAGGAGATCTACGACGGCGAGCGGATCTCGCTGCACGCGGTGTATCGCAAGGTCGCCGACGGCGAAGGTGGAGCCACCTGGTACTGGTTCGAGGGCACCGCAGATGACGTGATCGCGAACAGTGAAGGGGACGGTACGTGCGTCGGTTGTCACTCGAGCGCACCGCGCGACTTCGTCTTCACCCCGCTTGTCGAGTAGGAATCAGAGTGTCCGACGTGACGCCCGAACTTACCAAGCGTGCCAAGCGATCCCTCCGCCACCTCTTGCCCGAGCAGTGACTCGCAGCTACTCCTGAACTTCGATCGAGATCACGATCGACGAGTCAGTCGATCCCTTGCGCGTCGAGGCCACCAGGTCGATGAACCCACCGAGGTTGCGCAGTCGCGCGATCGAGGACTCGAGCTTGCCGCCGTGGTACGGCTCACCCTCCCTGAACGACAGCAGATCGAGGATCGTCTGCGTGCTGGTCTTGGTGTTGCCGTCGACGTTGATCTTCTCGATAAACGACAACTGCCCCTGATCGATCTCGAACGTCAGCGCGATCGTCTTGCTCGGGAGATCCACCTTGGTCAACGGCAGCACGTTGACGTCCGCGTATGCCCGATCCTCGTAGAAGCGCGACAGCCTCTGGCGATCGTTCGCGATCACGGTGCGAGAGAACGTCGCGCCCACCTTGATCGCGAGCAGGTTGAGGAATGTTTTCTCGGTGCGCAGCAACGTGCCCTTGACCACCACGCTCTTGATCGTGAAGCGATCGCCTTCGGACGTGACCGTGAAGTCGACGCGATGCTTCGCCTGATCGATCTTCGCGGCGTCGACGCGCACCATCGCGTAGCCGTGGTCCCAGTAGTACACGGACACCAGCAGTGCGGCCCGCTCGACCGCCTCCTGGTTGATGGTGCCGTTGGCCTCGACGAAGGTCGCCGTCTCGGCGATCAGGTAGGTGCGCAGCGCGTCGGCGGTGAGCTGGCGGTTGCCGTGAAACTCGAGCGCCGGCTCCTTGGCGAACGCGGCCTGGTGGAGCCCGAGCAGCACGAGCAAGGTCACGACCAAGGTGGGTTTCACGACCGCGACATGGAGCAAGTAGCTCGCCGCGATCTGGGGCCTCTACCCTACCGATCTGTCACCCGCGGTAGACGAGCAATGCCGCGGAGTTGCGCGCAAGTGTCCGGTTTGGGACTCACCGGCGATCGGTATGACCGTTGCTGTGAAGCCACGCATGCGCGCCACAGGGTCCACGTTGCTGATGCTGGTGACTGCGTGCGTCGAGCCGGTCGACCAGGCCCAACTCGACCAGCACCTGATCGGTGCCACCCAGGCAACCGCGGCGGACTTCCCCACCGTGGTCGGGTTGCTGGCCGGCGGCAACAACTGGTTCTGCACCGGCGTGCTCGTCGACAAGGACTGGGTGATGACAGCGGCGACCTGCTTCGACAGCGTCACCACCGCGCAGGTCCGGCTCGATGACAGCACGCTCGGCGATAGCGGCGGCAAGACCGTCGCGGTCACCGAGATCCGCAAGCACCCCGAGCTCGACCTCAACTCGACGACGTGGAACCACGACATCGCGATGCTCAAGCTCGCGACGAGCGTCACCGATCGCACGCCGTCGATCATTCGTCGCGATCAAGTCGCGCTCGCCACCCAGGTCACGCAGGTCGGCTACGGCGTGCGCGACACCAACAACAACGGCGGTGGTCAGCTCCGCTCGCTTGCGACCACCAGCGTCGACTGCGCCCAGGCCGGCGACACCGGGATCACGAACGCGAATCTGATCTGCTTCGACGCCTCCGACGGTAACGGTAGCTGTTACGGCGATGGCGGCGCGCCCTCCTTCGTCGGCCCCAACAAGGCAGTCGCCGGTCTCGGTTCGGGTGGCACCGGCAGCTCGTGCACGCGCGGGCTCGACCTCTACACGGCGATCTCGGCCGAGGTCGCGTTCATCGACTCGGTGCTCCCGCAGGCCACGCCGCCGCCGACCGATCCGACGACGCCCCCCGCCGATCCGACCGACCCCGACGCGTCGGGCGATCCGGTCGACGACGCCGGCGACACCGATCGCCCACCGCAGATCCACGGTTGCAGCACCGGCGGCAGCACGGGTGGCCTGCTCGCGCTCGGGCTCGTACTGGGCTTCGCGATCCGCCGCCGCTCACAGACTGCGGCGCGGTGACACGACGGCATTCGCGATCAACAGGCCCGCCACGATCGCGATCGCGACGACGAACATCTCGAACACCGTCCCGACGCCGCTGAGCGTGTCGCGCCCGAGCAGCGCGGAGACGCCGCGAAAGCCCATGCTGCCAGGCACGAGCAGCAGCGTCGCAGGAACGTGCACGACCTGCGCGGGCCGCTCCATCAGGCGGGCGAAGATGTTGCCCATCACCCCGACGAAGAACGCCCCGACGAGCACGCCCATCTGCTCGTCGAGCCATTCGGTGCCGATGCCGGTGCCGAGGTAGCCGACGACGCTCGCCGCGAGGATCCAGCTGAAGGAGCGGCGCTGCGCCTGGACGATGATCGCCATGCCGAGCGCGGAGGCGACCAGCGCGACCCATTTCACCCAGGACGGCAGCTGCGCCGGCTCGCTGACATGGACGATGACGAGCGCGTCGCCGAGCTTCGAGCCGATGGCGACCCCGACGACAAGCTGCAACAACACGATCACCGCCGCCATCAACCGCGCCGTCCCCGCGATCAGGTTGCGCGTCGCGAGCTCGGTCATCGCCACGGTCAGCGACATGCCGGGGAGCAAGACGACGAGCGCGGCGAGCGTGACCAGGGTCGGCGAGATGTCCACCCACGCCGACAGCACGTTCGCGGTGAGCGCGCAGAACGCCGAACCGACGAGCTCGAACACGCGCGCCTGATCGGTGGAGCGGTGGGTGACGATCTCGAGCAGGCCGAGCATCACGCCGATCAGCGACGCGATGGCGACGTCCATCAGCGAGCCGCCGAAGAACACCGCGAGCGTACCCGAGGTCAGCCCGTTGACGACGACGGTGACCGCGCGACTGTAGACGCGGGGCGCCGCGAGGATCTGCTCGAGCCGCACCACGCCCTCGGCGGCGGTGACGTGTTGCGCGGCGACCTCGTCGGCGAGGTCGTCGACCTGCTCGAGCTTGTCCATGTCGAGCTCGCCACCCTCGACCCGCATCATCCGCGTCCGCAGCTCGCGCGGATCGCCGAAGCTCATGATGATCGCGGTCGGCGTGGTGAAGATCTCGGATTCGAGATCGAGTCGATCGCACGCGACCCGGAGAGCCTCTTCCAGCCGGTGCGCAGGCGTGCCGTACTTGTGCAGCGCGCGACCGAGGGCGAGCACGAACGCGATCGCATCGTCCGAGTTGCGCGGTGCGGCCGGAGGATGGGTCACGCCCGACGGGATCGTCACCTGCGAAAGCGTATCGGTCCCGTGAGATCAGGGCCCGAAAACACCGAACGCCCGAGCGGCAACTCAGGCGTTCGATTCAAGTCGAGACTAACTAGCTAAGTAATTGATAGTCGGAGGTTAAATAGATAGTCCGACGACCATTGGCTGACGCGGCAACGCCAGCGCAAGCCGCATCAAAGCAAAGCTCAGGCCACGGTTGCTAGAGGTCCCGTAATGTCTTGTAACGCATCGGTTTGCATGTTACCGACGCAGCCCGACCCCCTCCTGCGCGCGACTCGTCTAGGACATTCATGTCGCGACGCTCCGGAGCGGGCGCAACAGATTGCAGAGCTTTCATGAACAACATGCTCGTGGTCAACGCAGAGGGACCCGAGATCCGCGTGGCGGTCGTTGAAGAGGGTGCCCTCGCTGAGTTTTTTGTCGAACGCAAACGGGATCGCGGCTTAGTCGGAAACATCTATCGCGGCAAAGTGACCCGGGTCCTCCCGGGCATGCAGGCGGCATTCGTCGATCTCGGCTCGAAGGTGGAGCGCGCTGCGTTCCTCTACGTGGCCGATGTACTTGGAGCGGGCGACCAATCCAAGCTGTTCGACGACGCCGACACCGATGATGGTGCTGACGAGTCTCCCGAAGGCGCCGCGTCGCGCATCGCGCGCTCGCGCAAACAACTCGCGAACCGAAAGATCGAAGACCTCCTGAAGCCCGGACAGACCGTGCTGTGTCAGGTGGTGAAGGATCCGATCGGACAAAAGGGCGCTCGTGTCACCGGCTACCTCTCGCTTCCCGGTCGGTACTCCGTCTTCATGCCTCACGTCGCCCAGGTCGGCGTGTCGCGGAGAATCGGATCGGACAAGGAGCGTCGTCGCCTACGCGATCTCGTCAACGAAGTCCGGCCGAAGGGCTCGGGGTTCATCATTCGCACCGCCGCAGAAGACGCCGGCGATCAGGAGCTGCGCGACGACGTCGATTTCCTCGCACGCCTGTGGGGCGAGATCGACAAGCGGCACGAGCTGATGTCGGGCGCAGGGCTGGTCTACGCCGATCTGGATCTCTCGCTGCGGGTCGTTCGCGACCTGATGCGCGAGGACACCGCGGAGGTGCAGATCGACGACGACGAGCAGTGCGAGCGCGTCCGCAAGTTCACCGAGGCGTTCCTGCCGCGGTTCACCGAGCGGATCAAGAAGTACGACGGCCGCCGTCCGATCTTCGACCACTATCACATCGAGCCCGCGCTCCGCGCTGCGGTCGCCCGCAAGGTCCCGCTCCGCAGTGGTGGCTCGCTGGTGATCGATCAGGGCGAGGCACTGACGGCGATCGATATCAACACCGGTTCGTTCACGAACACGGGCTCGGGAAACCTCGAGGATACGGTCACCGCCAACAACCTCGAGGCCTGCGATGAAGTCGCGCGTCAGCTCCGGCTGCGCAACATCGGCGGCATCATCGTCGTCGACTTCGTCGACATGGACAAAGAGAACAACCGCCGCAAGGTGTGGGACGCGTTCCAGAAGGCGCTGTCTCGCGATCGCGCGCGGACGAACGTGACCAAGATCAGCGAGCTCGGGCTCGTCGAGATGACGCGCAAGCGCACGCGCGAATCCCTCGTGCAGCTGCTCACCGAGCCGTGCCCCACCTGTGAAGGGTCGGGCGTGGTGAAGAGCGTGGTCACCGTCGCGTACGAGATCCTGCGCGAGGTGCGTCGCTCGGGAACGCTGGTCGATAACGAGAAGATCGAGATCGAAGCCGCACCGCGCGTCGCCGAGCTGTTGTCGCGCCAGGAGCGCGATTACCTCGACCACCTCGAGAAGCGGTTCCAGAAGCTGATCACCGTGATCGGCCAGAAGGGCTGGAAGCCGGATCAGTTCCGCGTCGCCGGCAAGATGTCGACCGACATCGCCGCGCAGGAAGCCGCCGAAGCCGGCGCGCCGAGGCCACCGGCCCCGAGTGCTGCGAGTAGTGGTGGGGATCGCGGCGGCGGCGCCGCCGGTGATCGCGAGCGTGGAAATCGCGGTGGTCGTCGTCGGCGTCGTGGCGGTCGCGGCAGTCGCGCCGAAGCCTGAGTCAGGCCGGCGTGAAGGCCAGCGTTGGCTGCGACGCCGAACGCGGTAGCAGCAACGTAAAGATGGTGCCCTTTCCGACGAACGACTCGACGTCGACGGCACCGCCATGGCGACGCATCGCCGCGTGCACCATCGCGAGCCCGAGTCCCGTGCCTTCGCCGCGTGGCTTGGTGGTGAAGAAGGGATCGAACACGCGGTCGAGCGTCGCGGGATCCATGCCGTGGCCGGTGTCGCTGACGCGGATCTCGACGTACTCGCCCGGAACATCGAGCTGATAGCGCAGCGCCTCGCCGGGATCGATGAGGACCGCGCGGGCCTCGAGATCGAGGCGACCACCCGACTTCATCGCATCACATGCGTTGTAGCAGAGGTTCAACAGCACGTGGAGCAAGTCGTCGGCGGAGCCAACCACGTGGAGCTCGGTGGGAATGTTCGCCGTCACCACGATCTTCGACTTCGCGCGGCGCCGCGCCATGCCTGCCGTCTTCGCCGCGATGTCGTTGATCGACACCGACGCGAAGGGTTCGGTATCTGCGCGACCGAGCTGCAGCAGTTGACGCGCGAGCGCGACCGCAGAGCTCGAAGCGTTGCGCATCTCCTCGAGGCACTGCAACGCCTCGCGCTCGTGCGGCGGAATCACCTCGGCGATGTAGTCGAGGTTGCCTACGACCACCGCGAGGGCATTGTTGAAGTCGTGCGCGATGCCACCCGCGAGCGTGGCCATGGCTTCGAGCCGCACGATCGACATCATGCGCTGCTCGAGCTCGTCCTGGATCGTGTAGAGGAACACCGTACGCCCGACCTGGATGCGATCGCCGACCTTCACCGCGGTACGACCGGTGATCCGCTGTCCATTGACGAACGTGCCGTTGAGGCTGTCGAGGTCCTCGATGTCGAAGCCTTGCTCGCAGTGGATCTTCGCGTGGTATCGCGAGACGTCGCGATCACCGAGCTCGATCTCGACGGGGGCGCGTCCGATGGTCTTCGGACCATCGAGGCGGAACGACCTCCCCATGTCGTTGCCACTCACACACACGAGCGTTGGTTTGAGCACGGCCCCGCGAACCGTCGCCCTGTCCCCGACGATCGGCACGACGCCGGTGTCTTCAGGATCGAATTTCACACTCTGTGAGTCGGCCAAACCCCGAGGGCTTGTTGGGTATCGGCCGGGTTGCCTCAAGGTTGCAGGATCGCGACCGTGACCTCGACCGTCGTGCCCTTGAGGTCGCGGGCGAGCTTCTTGGTCCTCGCAAACACCTCGGTCGCGGTGGCCTTGATCGAGTCGTCCTTGAGGTCGCCCTTCGCATCGCGATAGCTGAAGGACGCGACGTTCGGTTTGACCGACCCGTCGGCGAGCACTTCGAGCTTGAGGGCGAGCTTCAGCCGCGATGCGTGGTGCGCCCTGGTCCTCGCGAGCAGCGCCGGCTTGAGCTCGGCTTCGCGAGCACGCAGCGCCTCGGTGAGCTTCTTGTGTTGCGCCGGTTGGCCGCCGACGGGCTCGTTGACGGTGAGGACGAACGAGGGATCTTGCTCGACAGGGTCCGCGTGCGCGAGCGAACCGACGACGATCAGGATGGCGGGCAAGAGACGCGCGAACATCCAGGACACGATCACGTGCCTGGATGACTGGGTCAAGCAGCTGCGAGCCCCCGGGCTCGCACGAGCGTAGTGGCGCTAGCGGCGACCTTTGTTTCTGGCGGGGTCTTGGAATTCATCGCCGCTGGTGAGCATCCCCGTGATGACTCGTCCGCGTTGGTGATGGGTGGAAGATCCGGTGGGGGATCTGGTGGAAGCGAGGGACGTGGAAACGTTGGCGAGGTCGTTGGCCGAGCTTTGCCACTGCCATGAGAGCTTCGTGATCATCAGGAACTCCTGCGTCGCTACAGAACTGGGCTGGAGGTGACCAGGCTCGCGCTTGCATCGGGCATACCGCCGGCAGGTGGCGCGAATTCGCCTGGTTATCGGCGGGACGTGTCTCCCGCCGGTAGCAGCTACGCTTCCTCTCCGGCGAGCGCGGGTTCGACGTCGGCCACCCGGGGAGCGAGCTTGCGGGCCACGATCCCGCAGATCAGGGCCCACATCACGCCGACGGTCCAGCCGGCGAGCACGTCGGTCGGATAGTGCACGCCGAGATACAGGCGGCTGATCCCGATCATCCCGGCCAGGAACACCCCGCACGCGACGGTGAATACGCGGAGGCGTCTGGTCGGGAGTGCACGGGCGATCAGCACGGCGAGCGTTGGATACAACGCCGACGAGATCATCGAGTGCCCACTCGGGAACGACTCGTCACCCGGCAGATCGATCGGGATGACGACGGTCGGGCGCGGCCGATCGTAGATGCCCTTGAGGATCATCATCACGAGCAGCGTGCCGACCGCGCAGGCGAGCACGAGGCCGGCGAACCGCCAGCGCTTCGCGAGACACAGGAAGATGATCGCGATGACGGTGACGAGCGTGGTGACGGCGCCCGAGCCGAGCCCCGACAGGTGCATCACCGCGGCCTGCAGCCCGGGACCCCCGATCGGATCCGAGGGTGAGTTGCGAAGACCGAGGAGGATCGCGTGATCGAAGCCTTCGCTGCCCTCACCGACCTCGTGCGCGATCGTCAAGAACGTCACGAGCAACGCGCCGATGATCGAGAGCTCCATCAACAACCGCAGATCGGCGTGCTTCAGCCAACCTTTCCACTTCATGCGCGCAGGCCCACCATGCACGACGCGCCCTGCCCCGGGTGCTCGGCGATCGTTACCTCGAGACTCGTGACGTGTGGCGAGAGGGCGGCGATCTTGGGCCCGAGGAGCTCGGCGACGTACGCGGCGAGCCCCTCGACGGTGATGTTCTCGATCGGCAGCAATAACGCGTCCCCGATCGGCATCACGTAGCGCTCGTTACACAGCGTGAACTCGAGCTCGTGATCGTTTCGAATGATCACGAGGTGCGGGTTGTGCTGCGCGACGAACACGCGCTCTTTCCACCCCGTGCATAGCTCGCCGAGCACGTTCTTGATCGCGCGAAACGGCAGCATCGCCTGCAGATCGATGCGCTCGAGCTCGAGCGCGACAGCCACCGTGTAGTTGTGGCCGTGCAAGCGCTCCTTGGTGCCATCCGGGAACACCGTCATGTGCGCGCACGAGAACTTGTACTGCTCGCGTGCGATCAGGATGCGGTGCTTCACGACCACTGGAGCATATCGTTACTTCTTGAACGTGCGCTCGAACCCCTTGCCGAAACCTTCGAGCTCGTCGTGGATCACGTTGCCGGCACCACCGACCAAGCAGCCGAGCGCCTCACCGCACGAATCCGCATCCGCCATGCAGCTCGTGACGTCGCCATAGCTGTCGCCGAGCTCGTCCTTCGCGTCGGACACGTCCTTCGCGCACTCGTCGACATCGTCCGACGTCAGCTTGTCGCCGCCCAGCTTCGCGAGCGACTCGCACTGGGAAATCAGATTTTCGCAGGCCTTGCGCGCGCGACCTTCGGGGGTCTTGCCGCTGACCACCTTGACGACGCCGACCACGAGAAGAGCAACCACGGCGAACGCGACGAGCTTCTTCATCAAGACCCCCTGAAGAGTTGCGACCCTTAGATAAGACGTTCGGGCAGGTCCGCAATGTCTGATTATCAGACGCTTCCCAAAGATCCTCGTCGCGCGCGATCTCGCAACTAGGCTACTTCGTTACGAAGATCGGATTCGTGAGGCTCGGCATCTAGTCGTCGAGCACCAGGTCGCCGCGCCCCGCCAACGTCGTCAACGCGGTGGGCTTTCAGCTACCGTGTTGCCGTGCGCGCAGTCATCGTACGGTGTCCCAACTGCAACGCCAACCTCCAGGTCGAGAGCACGGTGTACTCGACCACCTGCCAGTACTGCGGGACGGTCTCGCGCATCCAGGCGCGCACGGCGATGTTCCAGATCCCGAAGCCGCCGGCGATGCCGAAGCAGGCCGCTTCGATGACGAACGCCGATCGGATCGCGCAGCTCCAGCAGCTCGCGAAGATGCCTGTCGCCGTGCAGCGCGCCTCGCTGGTGCTGGTGCTGGTCCCGTTCATCTTGATGGCGGTGGTCGGCGGCGCCGTGTTCATGGCCGTCAGGAAGGCCGGCGGCATCGGCGGCGTGCTCGGCAGCAACACCATGATGTGGGCCGGCCATCCGCCCGCGCTCAGCGATGTCAATGGCGACGGCACGCCCGACGTGATCGGCATCGCCCGCTACGTCCAGGACAACGACCGGGCGCACTTCGTCGCATACGACGGCAAGACCGGCGACAAGCTGTGGGAGACCGAGACGATCGGCAAGTACAGCGACCTCAGCCAAGATCAGTACGGCGCGGTCGGCGACACGCTCTACATCACCACCAAGGACGGCAAGCTGATCGCGAGAAACCTCAAGACCAGCGGCGTGGTGAAGTGGGAGCTCTCGCTCGGCGAGAAGATCGATGCGATGTGCGCGTACGGCAAGGAGCTCGCGATCACCACCGCCGATAGCAAGTGGTGGATCGTCGATGCCGCCGGCAAGAAGCGCGAGGGCCAGAAGCTGGTCCGGCTGACGCGCGACTACACCAACGACGGCATCCGGGAAGCGTTCGATCGTGCCGGGGGTGAAGCAGGCGACGTCTGCATGCCGCTCGGCTGGGATCACAGGACTCCTCCCGGCGTGATCGCGCTCCCCGGCCACAGCGAGCTGGCGAACATCGCCGGCATGCGCATCGAGGTGTTGATCAAGCGCCCGGGTGGTCCCGCGATCGCGGTCGGCAACAAGCAACCGGGCACGAGCGTTCCGCTGCTCGCGCGCCTCGCCCCCTCACCTGCGCAGACGCCGATGCCGAGGAAGGGCGGGCGCACCGAACAGGAGAGGAAGGCGTTGCTGCCGTCCGCGGCGTGGCGCGTCGACGTCCCGGCATCCGATCCGCTCAACGCGCGCCTCGACAACAAGCACGTCACGATCTCCGACAAGGCGGTGTTCGCGCTCTACGAGATCTCGAACTCGAAGCACCACCTCGCGGCGTTCAGCATCGCGGATGGCAAGCGCCTGTGGGACCGCGAGCTCACCCACGGCAGCGGCTTCGTGATCGTGTCGCTGACGGTGGTCGGCGACATGGTCGGCGTGACGACGTGGCAGAGCTTCACCACGTACAGTGCGGCCGACGGTAGCGAGCGCTATCGCATCGGCAGCCCAAACTACTAGCGGCGCAGCGCGAGGCGCGCGAGCGCTATCGCGTCGGCCCCGACCGCTGATCGGCTAGTACATCCAGCAAGACTGCGACTTCGCCGGCTTGCCGTCTTCGAAGCAGAACCGGTCGCCCGCCTTGGCGGGCTTGCCAGCGACCACCCCGGCCGCGCCGAGCTCGAGCCCGCGCAGCACACCATCCTCGGTCACACGAATCGACGACTTCGCCGGAATCGCCTGGGCGCCCACCTTGCCGGCAACATCGACGACGCATGACTCCAGCTTGCCGCTCGCGAACAGACGCGTCCCCTTGGTGCACGCCCACCCGTCGATGGTGACGACCTTCTCCGTCCAGCCGTTTCGGAGCTTGCCGTCGGCGTGGAGCTCGATCCCGCGCCCGGTGGTGATGGTGAAGTCACCGATCGTCGCGTCCTTGGCGAGTGAACAGTTGCGGAGCTTGCCGTCCTTGTGGAACGCCGTGCTCAGCGGCCCCGATTTGCACGCGTAGTCACCGACCGTGGTATCGGCGGTCAGCAAGCATTCTTCGAGCGACCCGTCGGCATGAAACACGAGGCGTCCTGGACCGCAGTCGTACGCACCGATCTTGACGGCCTTCTCGAGCTCGCACCTCGAGAGCTTGTCGTCCGACTTCTGCTCGGAGCCCGCCTTGCACGGACATGGCGTCGCCCCGCAGTACGTCGATCCCGCTGCAGTCGCCGCTGCCGAGCCCGCCGCTGCCGAGCCCGCCGCCGCCGAGCCCGCCGCTGCCGAGCCGGCGCCCGAGCCCGCCGTTGCCGAGCCCGCCGACGACGAGCCAGTCGACCCCGTCGTCGGGGTGGAGCTCGTCGTCGCGGAGCCAGCGCTCGGATCCGGAGCCTTGTCCTTGCCTTTGCAAGCTGCCAGAGCCAACACAGCAACCAGGATTCGTAGGGTCATGGCCCCATCATGCCTAGGCTTTGGGCCTACGCGGTCGGCGTGGGCTCGAAAATCAGCGACGTAGCGCGAGGCGCGCGAGCCCGACGCAGATCGCGGCGTTGATCGCGAGCCAGATCCACGCGACGCCGATCACCGGCGCAGCCACCGTCATCGACGGCGCCACCGCCGCGAAGATCAGATTCGCACCGACACCGATCGAGAGCCCCGCGAGCGGTGCGCGCAGCTTCGGGACGCCATACCCGACGGCGAGCAAGCCGAGCGGGATCAGCGCGCTGAAGAACAGCGCCGAGCCGGTGCCACCGAGGATCGACTGATCCCACGCCGGCAGGCCGTGCGACAGCATGTTGAGCACCGGCCACGTCGAGATCTCCGGCGCGAGCTGCGGCAGGAAGAACAGACCCGACGCGCCGACGACGACGCCGCCGAGGTAGCCGATGCCGAGACCGACGGCCTTGCGACGAACCGACGCAGCGACCGCACCGGCGAGCAACACACCGAGGACGAGCGACTCACCGCCGCCACCGCTCTGCGAGCGCGCGGCCTTGATCGCGGCGGGGGCGTCGATGATGCCCGAGCCGTAGCGATCGCGTTCGTACTTCTGGTCCTTCGGCTTCCGCGAGGTGTCCTTGAGGATCTTCTCGACGGCGGCGGGCTTGGTGACGCCTTCACCGACGACGAGCGCGGCCACGCCGGCGGCGTGCGGCGACGCCATCGACGTCCCCATGTACGCGAAGTAGCCATCCTTGCTGCTGTCCTTCGGGTCGAGCGTGTTCTGCAGCACTCCTCCGTCCGGGTTGTTGCGGCCACCGCTGCTATCGCGCGTGTTGCCACCCGGCGCGGCGAGGTCGATCTCCTTGCCCCAGTTCGAGTAGAACGTGGTGGCTTCGTCATCCTGCGTCGCAGCGACGGCGACGGCGCCCGGATACGCGGCGGGATACCCGACCTTGCCCTTGCCGTCGTTGCCGGCGGCGCAGATCACGGTGACTCCCTTGTCGAAGGCGTACTTGACGGCCTTCTCGAGGACCTTCGACGGGAACGCGCCGCCGAGCGACATGTTGATCACCTTCGCGCCGTTGTCGGCCGCGTAGCGGATCGCATCGGCGATGCCGGCGACCGAGCCCGAGCCACCGGCGGACAGCACCTTGAGCGGCATGATCTTCACATTTCGTGCGATGCCCGCGACGCCGAGGCCATTGTTGGTGACCTGGGCGATGGTGCCGGTGACGTGCGAGCCGTGACCGTGGTCATCGGCCGCGTGCTTGTTGTTCGCGACGAAGTTGTAGGGCTTGACCCACTCGATGCCCTTGAGGTCCGGCAGCTCGTAGAACTTCTTGTAGGCCTCGAAGCCGACGCCGGTGTCGAGTACGGCGACGATCACGCCGTTGCCGTCGGCCAGCTTCCACGCCTCGGGCATGCCGATCTGGCGCATGTGCCACTGCTTCGGGTACAGCGGATCGTTCGGGTAGCCCGGGCCATCTTCGGAAGATGGACCTCGTGCGGGGTTGGCGGGTGAGCCAACCCCGCGCGAGGTCGGCTCGGCGACGGGGAAGACCTCCATCGCCTCGCCCGGCGGGATCATCATCATCGCGTCGGGCTCGGCGATCTCGACATCCCCGCGGAGCGCGAGCCCGCTGAGGATCGCGTCGCGTCGTGCCGGCTCGACGTGTGCGCGATAGAGCTGGGTCTCGGACGCGATGCCCGAATCGTCGACGAGCACGAGGTTGATGCCGAACTCTCGCTCGATCGCCTCGGGGCTCGCATCGTCCTTGAGATCGACGAGGATGTCGTCGGGATCGGTGTCCGCAGCGGCGAGGTAGTCCGTCTGGCGCTCTTGCTGGCGCGCCAGCGTGTCCTCGGAGCGGCCACGGAAATACCACCACAGCACTGCGATCGCGACGATCACCAGGAGCCAGAGCAGCTTCCCTGCGCCCCCGTTTCGCTTCGTCTCTTGCTCGTCCATGATGACGAGTATAGGGCCTCAGATGAGGACGCGCTCGTCGGACGGCGTGTCGTCCTCGCCCATCACGAGCTGGTTTTCGATCTCGCGATCTTCCGCCAACGCTTCGAGATAGCTCCTGATTTCCGGGACGGCCTGGACGATACGGACGACGTACTCGCGTGCGAGGAAGAGGACGGTGGCGGGCCGTTGTGCGGTCACCATCGCGCTCGTGCGTGAATTCTTGAGCAGCGCCATCTCGCCGAACACGTCGCCGGTGCGGAGCGCGCCGAGCGTGACCGCGCGGCCGTCCTCCTTGCGCGTCGCCTCGGCCTCGCCAGTCAGCACGACGAACAGGCCGCGGCCCTCCTCGCCCTCGGCGATGATCACCGTGCCCTCGGCGACGTCGTGGCTGGTGAACCGGCGGAGCAGATCGCGCTGCTGCTGGCGGTTGA
>JANNBP010000574.1:0-1878 GCA_031385555.1 Deltaproteobacteria bacterium
GAATCCCGCGAGCGTGTTCTCCTGGTGAAGCTTCGGCACGCCGCGATGACCGACGACGATCGGCTTGGCCTTGCCGGCAAGGAAAGGGTTAGGAGCCGGAGGGAGCAAGGTCACGCCGGAGGTGGGACGTAGTAGCGGCCCTGCACGAGCGCCTGATCGATCTCCGGCAACACCTCGACCTTCGCGCGAAACAGCGACCGCTCGACCTCGGACTTGTAATACATCAGCCATAGGACGCCAGCACCCGCGGCGACGCCGAGGACGATCGTGATCACGCCGGGCTGGAGCGCGATGGCGCCCACACCTGCGACGATCGCGAGCTTCGTCTTCCCTACGAGCCCCTTCCAGTGCTGGATCACCTGACTGGCGATCGCATCCCATGTGGGGATAGTCGCGGATTGGATCGTGGCGAGATCCTGGGTCGAGGCGGCCATCGCCCCGGTCTTGAGCGCGGCGGCGACCGGGTCGTAGAAGCTGTGCGGCAACGAATGGCACTGCATCTCGGCCTGGTTCGGATTGGTCCGCAGCAGATGGATGATCGCGTTGCGCGCCTGCTCGTACTTGAGCGTCTTCGACAGCGTGTGGAGCACCAGTGCGATCACCACGAACGCACCGCCGATCGACAGCGCGTAGCCCGCGAGCGCCTTGATCTTCGATGGCTTCTCCTCGGGCGGCGGCGGCTTGGGCTCGCCATCCGCGGTCTCGGTCGCCTCGTCGGCCCAGGCAGAGGCGATCGGACACGCGCTGCACACGATGAACAGGCCGAGCAACCACCCGGCAATCCTGGCGACGATCTTGGCTGCGATCCTGGTGCGACGGCTCCTCATCGAGTTTCACCATGATACACGCCCTGTATGCATGCCCCCGCGTTCTGGTACGGGACGGCCTGGAAAGAAGAGCGCACCGAGGCGCTCGTCACCCTTGCACTCGAGGCCGGGTTTCGCGCGATCGACACCGCGAACCAGCGCAAGCACTACTTCGAGGCCGGGGTCGGCGCCGCACTCGTCCGCTCCGCGATCCCGCGCGACCAGCTGTTCCTGCAGACCAAGTTCACCCACCAGCCCGGGCAGGACCAGCGGTTGCCGTACGACCCGCAGGCCCCGGTTACGACCCAGGTCCAGCAGTCGTTCGAGAGCTCGCTCGAGCATCTCCAGACCACCTATCTCGATTCGCTCGTGCTCCACGGGCCGTCCGTGACCCACGGCCTCGCCCCGCAAGACCTCGAGGCCTGGCGCGCGATGGAGGTGCTGTGCGAATCGGGACGGGTGCGCCGGATCGGGATCAGCAACGTGTCGACGGATCAGCTCGAGCAGCTGTGTAGCCAGGCACGGATCGCACCTGCCTTCGTGCAGAACCGGTGTTACGCGTCCACCGGCTGGGACGCACACACGCGTTCGGTGTGCCACGCGCGCGGCATCGCGTATCAAGGGTTCTCGCTCCTGACCGCGAACCGGCGAGAGCTCCAGCGGCCGCTCGTCGATCAGATCATGGGACGCAACGGCATGACGCGAGAACAGCTCGTGTTCCGGTTCGCGATCCAGGTCGGGATGATTCCGCTCACAGGGACGTCGAGTGCGCAGCACATGCGAGAGGACCTCGCGGCGCAGGGCCGGCACCTTTCGGATTCCGACGTACGCGCGCTCGAGACGCTCGCGTCGTCGTAGGGCTTACCAGCCCTTCTTGCCTCTGCCGCGGCCACCGCCGTACCCGCCACCGCCGCCGGAGATGCCGGTGTCGACGTTGATCACGGGGGGCGATCCGACGGCCGGCGAACCAATATAGCCGCCGCCGCCGCCGCCGCCGCCGCCGCCCATCATCATCATCATCATGATCATCATCATCGGATCCATGCCGCCCTGATTCTTGTTGGCGGCGAGG
>JANNBP010000498.1:0-11893 GCA_031385555.1 Deltaproteobacteria bacterium
CGCGCTCGCGATCATCTGGGCGGTCCCGAAGCATTCGATGCCAGCCTTCGCTGGTGTCGCCCTTGCTGATCACATTGCCGTCGAGCCTCGCTTGCCGCAACGCGCGTTGCTCGCCGCACCTCAGGTGAAGTGCTGCGTGACGCACGGGGGCGCAGGCACCGTCCAGGAAGCGCTGTGGGAAGGCAAGCCGCTGCTCTGCATGCCAGTCATGTGGGACCAGTTCTACAACGCCGACCTCGTGGAGCGGCTTGGTGCTGGACGCCAGCTAAGCTGGACCGGGTTGTCGTCGCGCCGAATCGTGGCGGCACTACGGTCGTTGGTGAGCGACGACCTCGTCGGGAAAGTCGCTCGCGGACTCCGTGAAGAGCTTGTCGGGATGGCCGCGCACGAGGACATCGTCGAGGTTGTTCGAAGTAGCGCGCCGGTAGGTCGGTGAACAAGGTCACCTTCCACGGTCGCTTGAGTCGATAGGAGACGTGTCTATCGCCGGTCCACGCGAGGCGATCTAACCTTAGAGCGTGATCGTCACGGCGATGTCGAAGCCGAGGCAGCGGCATTCATCAGTCTATCCTGGCCAGCACGTGATCCCGTTTGACCACGTCCCAACTCGGATCGTCGAGCTCGGCGAATTGGAGCGCAAGCGCGTGTGCGACCTTGAGATAGTCTTCCTTCAGCGGACTAGCTTCAGCGTTCCGATGCTGGGTCACGATGGTGGAATATTGCTCGGCTGTCAGGAACGTCAGAATGAAACGCCAGTGGAGATAGACCTCGAGCGTCGGGTGCTTGTCGAAAAATCTTCTGTAATTGGCCGCTAGCTCGCGCCACATATTGCGTTCATTCAACTCGCTCGAGTGCGACTGGTGATACGTCAACGCCCGGTCAGCGATGCGGAATGCTCCACCGGCGACATGGAGGCGATACCCGAACTCCGTGTCTTCGTAGCCCCATCCACGAAAGTCTTCGTCGAAGCCACCCACCCGATCGAACAGGGCCCGCGGGATGGAGGCATTCTGTGTGACGAAGAGGACCCAGGGAATCGCAAACCCGGCGAGGTGGGCGCCGTACGAGGCGGGAATCCCTCGGTGACTATGGAGCGGGTTTCCGAGAATCAATCGGTCGACCGCCGAAAATTGCTTCTCGATTTCCTGTGGGAAAATAAACTCGACCGCCTCGCCTCTGCGGGCGGCGTCGATCTTCATTTGGATATCGGCGTGGTGCCGCGAGACACCTTCTAGCTCGTCGAGCTGGTAAGGGGCCAACGCAGGCGACCACGCGGTGAGGGCGTTCAACATGTTTCCAACCACAACGCGGTCATCGTGTGGGCCGTGCTCCGCTACATGATCCGCAACGAAGCCGGGATCCGGGATCGTGTCGGCGTCGCAGAAGATCACGATTCGTCCGCGGCAGCGACTTAGGCCAGTATTTCGAGCTGCTGCACGACCGCCGTTGACGCGCCTCACGACAGTGATGTGCGAAGGGAGCGAGAGTGACGCGAGCCATTCTGCAGTTCCGTCCGTGGATCCGTCATCGACTACCAGGACCTCGAATCGTTCCGCGGGATGGCGCTGCCATCGCAACGACGCCAGGGTCAATGCGAGAGCCTGACGTCGGTTGTAGGAAGGGACGATGACGCTGGCGTCGAGTTCTTGCTTCATCGAGGTCCTGGAGCTGGAATGTTTGTTGCGGGGTTTCGATGGAAACCTTGTGGGGGACTGAATGTGCGGCTCGCGTAGGAATACGCCACGCCCATGGGAAACTCATCGGTGCTCGAGTTCGAGTCGAGATGCGACGTGAACCCTTGTTCGTCAATGACGTCGCTTCCCGCGAGCCAGGCGTTCGTCTGAATTCGCCCGTCTTCCTGCCGCAACCGGAGATCCACACGCTGACTTCCGTCGGTTCCCTGGAAGCCACGGCGACTGGAACTACACGATTCACCCGCGACCGATCGCGCCGTGACGAGTCACGTTATCCATTCGAGGGCCCTTAGCCCAGCCTCTCCTCGACTCGTCTACTTCCACCTTCATATCCGCCCGCACCGCCCCAAACCTCGGCGACACGCCGTGACATGTCTTGACGACGTGCGACAGATGCTACTCCGCGATGGGGCTCGAGCATCGCGCCGTTGAGCGCGTGGCTCATCCATTGTTTCGATACTCGGCCACGTCGCGGCTACGAATCAAGGCTGCAGCTCGAGATCGTCACGCGGACGAGCAGCGACCGGGTTGTACGTTCGACGGCGCGACTGCTCGCGGGCAGCCGAAGACACCCGTCGAAACCTAGGACAAAGCCGCGCGCGATCATTCCTCGGGGGCTCGGCTTCACGAACATTTGCTGATAACTTGAGGAGGATGGTCGACGTGGCACATGCAAGCGCGTCGCTGATCGCAAGCGCATCGCTGATCGTCACCCTTACAAGAAGCGGTCGTGGAGCCCGGCGATGAATGTACCGTTGATCGAGGTGCGAGGTCTCAGCAAGACTTTCATCGTCGCCGAGAAGGACGCCGGTCTCGTCGGTACACTGCGCCACTTCGTTCGCCGCCGGACCCGTGAGGTGCACGCGGTCCGGAACGTCTCGTTCACCATCCAGTCAGGCGAGTGCATCGGCTTCCTCGGCGGCAACGGTGCAGGGAAGACGACGACGCTCAAGATGCTCGCCGGTCTGCTTGCGCCAACGGACGGAGTTTGTAAGGTCGCGGGGTTCGTCCCGTTCGAACGCCGCAAGGACTACTTGCGGCGAGTCACCCTCGTGATGGGTAACAAGCAGCAGCTCCTCTGGGACCTGCCTGCCACCGAGACCTTTCGTTTGAACGCCGCGATCTATGGAATCAGCGATGCCGACGCGGCGATGCGAGTCCAGGAGCTGTCCAGCATCCTCGAGCTCGATGACAAGCTCCGCACTCCGGTACGGAAGCTCTCGCTCGGTGAACGGATGAAAGCAGAGCTGATCGCGTCGTTGATACATCGACCGCGGCTGCTGTTCCTGGACGAGCCGACACTCGGTCTGGATGTCAACGCTCAGGCCGCGGTGCGCGCCTTTCTGCGCCACTACAACAGGACCACCGAAGCGACGATCATCCTGACGAGTCACTACATGCAGGACATCACGGCGTTGTGTGAACGGGTGATCGTGATGCATGACGGATCACTCGTCCACGACGGAACTCTCAAGCGCTTGAAGGAGCGGTTCGGTGCTCAGCGCGAGATCCGGATGACGCTCGACCGGCCCGTCGCACGCCAGGATCTCGAGCGCTATGGCCACGTCATCAGCCTTGAAGGTCTCGACGTCCGGATCGCCGCACCGGAGGCGAGCGTGCTCAAGTTGCTGCCGTCGCTCTTGGCAAACCTTCCGATCACGGATTTGACCGTGCAGGACTCACCGATCGAGGAGGCCGTCGGTCGAGCGATGGATGGCGATGACTCGGTCCTGCTCGTCGGCGAGGCCGCCACGGCGTGGGCCGAACTCGACGACCAGTCCGGGAGTTGAGGGTTGCTCCGCCGCATCGTTCGAGTTCTGAGCGTCAACTACGCGGCGCAATCCGAGTATCGGGCGATGCTCGCGTTGTGGGCGGTCTCGAGCACCATGAGCTTCATCATGATGGGTATCTGGTTCGGCGCTGCGGACAGGGGCCAGATCTCGCTCACGCCCGATGCGGTCATTCGATACTTCACAGCGGTCTACCTCGTCCGCGAGTTGACTGACGTCGACCTGAGCTGGCGCGTCGAGGAGGACGTCCTCAGCGGACGGTTTGGTCACAACTTGATGATGCCTCTCGATCCGGCGTGGCACTACCTCGCGTTCGAGATCGCCGAGAGGTTGGTTCGCCTGCCGATATCAATTGGTGTCTGTGTTCTCGTCTTCGTGATCTACCCGCCGGCGGTGTTCGAACATGACGCCACGACGGTGCTCGAGGCAGTCGCGTTTTGCGGCCTCGCATTTCTGCTCCGCTTCGTTGTCCATCACACGATCGCGTTGCTCACGTTCTGGACTGGCCGCTCGTCGACGGTCGACGCGCTGTTCGCGACTGCCATGATGTTCCTCGCTGGCGTCCTCGTTCCTCTCGACGAGTTTCCAGGCTGGCTACAAGAGGCGCTGTCATACACGCCGTTCCCGGTCATGGTCTGGGTCCCGGCACGTCTGCTCGCGGGCGGTGGGGTTGTCGATGTCTTGCGATGGGCCGTCGTCGGGATCTCGTGGTTCGTGGTGCTCATCGCGCTCAATCGGGTCGTCTGGTGGCGAGCGCGGCTCCGCTTCGCGGCGTTGGGGGGCTGACGTGATCTTGCGGTTCTTACTGCGTGCGTGGCTCGGTAGCATCGGAGGTCAATCCGAATTCCGTTTCAACCACATCGTTGGCCTGATCGGCGCGCTCCTCCACGCGGTGCTTTCGGCCGCGACCGTCGAGGTCCTCTACCGCCGCGGTGTCGGGTTCCCTGGCTGGACCATCGATGCGAGCCTGTTGGTCCTCGGCTTGTTCTCGGTCATCACCGGCATTCTCAGAATGTTCCTGTGGCCCAACTGGCCGGCAATCGTGCACCACGTCGCGACCGGAACGCTCGATTTCGTGCTGTTGAAGCCGATCGACAGTCAGCTGCAGCTCAGCTTCAGCGCGATCTCCCCCTGGAGCGCTACGGAGATCCTGGCAGGCATTGGCATGGTGGTCTACGCATGCGTCGAGATCCAGCCTTCGATCGGCGACGTGATGCTCTCCCTAGTTCCGCTGTCCTTCGGGTTGATCATCATCTATTCGATCTGGTTCGCCTTCGCGACCATGAGCATCTGGTTCGTTCAGGTCGGCCACGCGTCTCTCGTGCTGAACGCAATCGTCGACTCCGCACGCTATCCGAGTTCCGCGTACCCAAGGGCGTATCGCGTCGTCTTGACCTACGTCCTACCGGTCACGTTTCTGACCACCGTGCCTGCCGAGGTCGTGATCGGCCGCATCGATGTCGGCAACCTGATCGGCGGCGGCATCGGCGCGATCGTTTCGCTCTGGCTGTCGCGCTTGTTCTGGAAGCGAGCCCTACGCAGCTACACTGGTGCGAGCGGTTGAAGCGAATCTCGATCCACTGCACGAGCGGTACGTGGGGTTCGTGCTCGTAGCTGATCGCCCCTGTTGTTCTCAGCTTTCGACAGGCTCGAAGTCATACCGTAGGCGCGAATCGGTGTTGGGTTGTGTGGGGCGGGGCTCGTCGTTGTCCCAATACGCGCAGGGCGGAGCTAGGGGCGTTCGGTGGTGACGCCCGACTGCCAGGAGATACGCTTTAGTAGTCTCTCGAAGTCCCCGGGCGCGACCGCCAGCTGCCGTCCTGCCATGAGCTCGGTCACGAACGCCACGCCAGGTTCCTCCATCGCGTCCTGGCGAAGGAGCTCCTTCATGCGTCCCGCGGCGCTCTTGATGGCCCCGCTCGTCAACAGCCCGTCGAGCATGGTCGCGAGTTGTGGGGCGGTGGGGAGGTCTTCGACGATCCGGTCGCCGAGCCCGTGAAACACGACGCGAGCGGCGTTCCCGTGTTGATCGTACGCCTGTGGCACGACCAGCATCGGCACCCCTTCCCACAAGGCTTCCTTGATCGAGCTCAGGCCGCCGTGCGTGACGAACAGGTCTGCACCCTGAAGGATCGAGCGCTGCGGGGCCCACGCCATCCGATGGATCGCGGGCGGCAAGGCGATGCCGCGAACGAGCTCCTCGTCGGCGGCCAGGATGACGTCGATGTTCCGTTGCGCGACGACCTCGGCGAGCAGCTCCAGGAACTGACGAACGCGCGGGTATCGGAACGCTTGTCCTCCGAACGCGCAGTAGACCAGCGGGACGCCGGGGCGCCTCGCCGGATGGGACCACGGTTCGGGAGCCGCGTCGGTCAGGCACGGCCCCGCGTAGCAGCGATCCGGCCACGGATCCCGCGGGAAGTCCAAGCGCGCCGACGAGAGCACGAGCTCGGCCTCGCCATCGATCATGTCCCCCATGCCGACCATCTCGACGTACTGCGCCACGTGGACGCCGCTCCGGGCGATCTCCCGATACGTCTCGGCGTGGAGACACGGCGAAGACTTGGGGTCCACGAGTGGCAGCCGCCAGCCGATCGCGTGGTAGCAGCGCCACTCGCGCTCGAGCTGCAGCGGCGAGAGCTCGCCTGGCATCGCATCGCTCCACCGTGGCGGCACCTGCGGATCGAAGTGGCTCGGGAACGACGTGCACACACGCACGTAGGGCACCTTCAGGCGATGCGCTGCGAGGCACGTCTCCATCCGACCGTCGTCTCCAAGAATGATCGAGGGCCCAACGGAGGCGAGCTGCCGCTCGAGCCTGCCCGTGACGAGCTCGTCCCACATCGCCAACACCTTGCGGTGGAACCACTCCTGGTCGGCCACGGCGACGCTGTCCTTGGGATAGGCCTCGGCGAGGTACGGCAAGAACTCGAAGCCCTCGCGCTCGATCACGTCTTGCATCGCGCACTCGGCCAGATAAACGATCCGGTGCCCCACCGCGTGGAGCTTGCGCGCCAGGTTCAGCGTCGGATTGACATGCCCACCCTCACCGATCGGATGGAAGACGACAGTGCCCATCTTGCGAGCATATGCGATCACCGCCCGGGGTTCCCGTTCCGGGACGTCGCGGCGACCGTCGCCGATGTCGCGCTTGAGTACGAGCTCGCCGGAGGCGCGGCTGCGCTCGCGGATGCTGCGTGCGAGCGGCGTGAGCTGCTGGAGGATCTCGAGCGGCACGATGCGCAGCTCGGCGAGCTCGGCGAGCGCGTGATCCTCGAGCACGTGGTCGACGAGATCGTCCAGCTCGCAGGTTAGCGGCCGCGCAGCTCGTCGACGCAACGCTGCGAGATCTCGTTCACCGCTTCGCTCGCGGCGTCGATCCGCTGTCCGTACTTCGTGCGAAACGCGTCCTGCTTCGCCGGCTCGAACTTCTGCATCCGCTCGACCATGCTCTGCAAGCGCCGCTTGCCCCACCGGCGACCGTTCTCGTCGGCCCAGCGCTCGCACGTTGGCTTCTCGCCGGCGAGCCTCGCCATCTCCTCGTACGTGACCACCATCGCCTCGTCGGCATCCGCCTCGGATTCGGGCTTGGCCTCGTAGTTCGAGCCGCACGCCACCAGGAGGGCGAGCGCGAGGTGTTTCACTTCTTCACTTCTTCACTTCGATCGTCGAGTCGTCGATCTCGATCGAGCTCGGAGGCGGGCCGCTCGGCTTCGCCGGCGGGCGGACGGGCAGGGTGATCGCCGGCTGGGTCTCCTCGCCGCTGATGCCCATGTCCTCGAACGGCTTGCGGTAGTCATCCGGCAACCGCGCGAACTGCTGCGCGAGCGTGGCGCGCGGGACGAACAGCTCCTCGCGGCGACCGTCGCCGATGTCGCGCTTGAGCACGAGCTCGCCAGAGGCGCGGCTGCGCTCGCGGATGCTGCGCGCGAGCGGCGTCAGTTGCTGGAGGATCTCGAGCGGCACGATCCGCGGCTCGTCGAGCTCGGCGACCGGCTTGTGGTTGAGGTTGAGATCGACGAGCTGCCGGCGGTTCAGCAGATCCTTGAGCGTGGTGTTCGCGCGATCGACGAGCTGCTTGACCGGCGCGACGTCCTCGCTGTCGAGCGGGTTCTCTTCTCCTTCGGCGTCGCCCGCGGCGGTGATCGAGGTCCAGGTCGCGGTGTCGTTGTGGACGGCGAACCGGATGCCGGCGGACACCTTGTTCGCCTGCTCCTTGAGCGTGATCACCTGATCGCCGCTGTTGGTCTTCTCGTAGGCGACGACGACATAGCTACCGAGATCGATCGGTGCGGGCTTCGCCTTGCCGAACATGCCCTTCTTCATCATGTGGACGCGGACGCCCTGCGAGAGCTGGTCGACGCGGATCGGCGCGCGATATGGATCCGGCGACAGCGTGAACATCGCGCTGATCCGTCCGGCGGTGGCGACCGCATCCGCGGAGGGCTCCTTGCCGCGGACGTCCCACGACATGATCCAGGTCGCGTTGGGGAGCTGATGCTCGTCGAAGAACGGGCGCAGCGCCTTGACGATCGCATCGGTGGCCGTCTTCGGCGAGGCCTGCGATTCGAGCTGCTGGAGGCGCGTCTCGATCGTGCGCTTCGCTTCGACGATCGCGGCCTTCGAGGCGGCGGCGATCTTCTGCGCCACCGTACCGGTGACGCCGGTGGGCTTCTTGTCGGCGGGGACGTGCGGCGACAGCGTCATCGTCAGCTCGCGCTCGAGCGCCTCGAGCTTGGTGTTCTCGCGCTCGCCCTCCTTGCGCGCTTCCTTCGCGCGTTCGCGGCGGGTATCCAGCTCCGCCACCGGGTCGAACGCGTTCGTGCACGTCTCGACGGCTGACGTCAGCGTCTCGATGAAGTTCTCGTCGAGCGGAAAGGGCGTCCCGTCTCCGTAGCGGTACATGAGCGGGATAGTAGCACTCCCGTCGGTGCCACCCAGAAATCGCGGCGGTGGGTTGGCTCGCTCGCCAACCACCGCCATTGTCCGGACTGGGGTTCTTCGATAAGTGCCGAGCGCGAGCGCTCAGTAGTTACCGAGGAGTCCGAGGCTGATCACGACGGCGTCGATCAGGCTGCCGCCGTTGATGAACTGGTTACCGATGCCCCCACCGTTACCGGCGTCGGCCGGGAGGTTTTGCAGCAGGATGACCTCGCCACGCGCGAGCAGCTGGAGCTTGTCGAACAGCCCCCACACCGGCTTGTCCTCGCCGATCGTGATGATCGTGAGCTTGCCGCCGAGGTTGATGTTGCGGATCGGAGCGAGCTCGCGGTCACCGGTGAAGTACTCGCCGGCGGTCGATTCGGTCTCGTAGAAGAACGCGTCCTTGAAGAACGTAGCCGCCGCCTGCTGGTAGACGCGCGCGTGCAGCTTCAGCAGGAGGTTCTTGCCGACGTACTGGGAGTATCCCATCTCGACGTTGCCGCCGACGACGCCCCAGGTGTCGTCGTAGAACCGCGCGTCGAAGTGCGCCGCCGCCTTGAGCTTGGGGAGGTAGCGATTGAGGCGCGCCGTCAGCGACCACCGCGCGCGCGTATCGGGGACGTGCTCCTGCGGCGAGTTCGGCCCGATCTTGACGCGGCGATACGGGTTCGACTGGAAGCCCTCCGCGACCTGACCGTAGACCGCGAACTGCGCGTTCATCGTCGGGGACAGGTTCTGCGTGATCGTCAGCGACGCGGTGTCGAGCGAGAGGTCTTCCCACTTCGTCATCCCGGCGGTGTCCTTACCGGAGATCACCGCGGACTTGTTGCACGGGTCGTCGCTGATCAGCGCGCGCGACTCGAGCGGGCTCGCCATCCCGTTGTCCTTGTTGCAGACCTGATCGGAGCCGTGCGAGTAGGCGAGGCCGACGGTGGTGTTGCGGCCGGGCAGATCGACCGACGCGGCGGCAGCGAGCTGGCGGGTCAGGTAATCGCGCTCGGTGCCGAACGTTCCGGAGAATACGAGCCGCGAGCGCTTGCCCTGGAAGCCGAGCGACACCGTGCCTTCATTGCGCAGGTCGGAGAACTTCGTCGCCGTGGACACGGCATCGACCTGATAGATCGTCGCCGTCGCGCCCGAGACCGCATCCGCGGCGTAGGCCACGTCGAACGTGACGTAGCGACCGAGGTCGAAGCCGAACGATGCCTGCGGATGGATGACCACGAGGCCACCTTTGCCGCCGTCGCGCTTCTCGACGAACATCGACGTCGAGACCTCGCTGCGATCCTCTGCCGCGGCGATCGAGGTGCTCGCGAGGAGCAGCGCGATCACAAGCCACGGCCTCGCCGGGGCGCGCAGCACGGAGGGGCAGCGCGCCGTATTGATCGCTAGTTGCAGCCGCATCCGCCTCCGCCAGCGCCTTTGCCGCCGGCCGCCCCTTCACGGTTGGTGCGCATGTGCTCGCTCGCGCTCGCCTCGTGCGGATCGTCGTCGAAGATCATGATCTGATCGGCGAGGAACTGCTTCTCGGCAGCGCGCACGGCCTGCCTGCCGCACGCGGTGGTCGCGAGGGCAGTGGTGAGAAGGGCGAGGCTGACGAAGGTGCGCATGATCAGACTCCTTAGAAAAAGATCGCCAGTCCACCGGAGTACTCCTGGCCGTTGTTCGCCTTGTTCTCGTCGAACAGCGTCCAGTTGCGCGCGTCGAGCCGCAGCGTGATCTGCTTCTTGAACGTGATCTCGAGCCCACCGCCGGCCGCGAGGGCCATCAGTGTCTCTGCCTTGTCGACGAAGTTGTCGGCCTTCGGGCGAATCCGCGCCGCGCCGACCCCGACGTTCGCGTACGGCCCGATCACCGCGCCAGGCGACAGCCGCAACACGAAGCCGAGCCCCCCGAGGAAGATGTCCTTCTCGCTGCGTGGCGAGAGCCCGGCGAAGCCTTCGATCGCCCAGTACGAATCGATCAGCCACGACGGGCGCAGCAGGAACACGCCCTCCTTGTCGAGGAGGCCTGCCGAGAACGACAGCCCGACATCCGCGAATGGCGACGGCGACGGTCCGAGGATCGCCTTGCGGATCGCGCGACCCATCCGGCGGAACGCACCGATCTCGGGCTCGTCTCCCACCTCGAACGGAAACACCGCGTCGCCGAGGATCCAGCCGGAGGTGCCGTCGTCGAGCTCGACCTTGAACCAGTAGTCGCGCGTGCCGCGCTCGAGCACCGTGAACACCTGACCGCGCTCGGCGGCGTAGACCTCGCGATAGCCGGGCCCGGGCCCCGAGTGCACCGGCGTCTTCTGCGCGATCACGCGGAGGTACGCGTCGGCATCGGCCTGGGTGGCCAGCGCACAGGTGATGAGAAGAGGAAGAACGCTGCGCACTAGAACCAATCGAGGAAGACCTGGACCTCGGCCGCATCCATGCCCGAGTAGATGTTGCCGCCGCCATGGGCCTCGACGCCCGCCAGCGGTTTGGTCAGGAACTGGCTCATCTCCGGCGTGCCGCAGTTGAGGAAGACCTGGGTCTGCTTGAAATTGAACGCGTCGTCCTGCGGGTTGACCTTGTAGTTGAGCGCGTTGCCGCCGGCCTCGTTGTGGCAACCGCCGTTCTGCGTGCACGCGTTCGTATCGCCGGGGCGAATGAACTTCGGGTAGATCTCGGCGGTGAAGTAGTCGAGCCCACCGGCGGGATTACACAAATTGATGTCGGTCGGTGTATCGCCGAGGTCGACCGTCGGGCAGCCAGCCCCCAAGAGGGCCAGACCGGCGGCCCCGACGCACCCCAGCGCGCGGAAACGTAGGAAACCCATCCTCGGGACCGACTGTATACCCGTTTCTAGGCTCGTTGCCACGGCAGCGAGCTGTGTCACGCGCTTGCGAGCGATCGCGCCGGACAGGTACCCTTCCCGACAGTGTCGACAGGAGAGTCCCGTCCCCCGCCGGGTTCCCGGCCACCGGCGACGACGTCTGACACACCCGCGACCCCGACGCGTCCACCGCCGATTCCGGCGACGACGCAGGTCGGTCCTCCGCCAATACCAACGCCTGCGATGGGAGCACCGATCGTGCGACCGGCACGTCCACCGACGGTGCCGTTACCGATGGGGGCGGTGCCACCGCCGCCACGACAAGGTCTTCCCCGCAGCACCAGCACGACCGCGACCACGCCTGCGGCCGTCGTTCCGGCACCGCTACCTCCGCCGAGACATCCGACACCGACGGCAGCACCGCGTCCGCAGACGCCGTCGTCCAAGCTCACGCCGGCGGGCATCCCCGCGATCACGCCACCGCGTCGCAACCCGACGCAACCGCCGCCGGGGATCCCGGAGCGCCATCGCAGCTTGGTCCGGATCGACCCGCTTACGGAGCCCGAGCCGGTGCGCGTGGTGCGGAGCGCGATCGTCGGCCGCGAGACCAAGCTCTCGCAACTCGCCGACATCGTCACGCGCGCGATCGATTTTCAGGCACCGCAGCTGGTCACGGTCGTC
>JANNBP010000516.1:0-6078 GCA_031385555.1 Deltaproteobacteria bacterium
CGAAACGTCATCTATACAGCCCGGCGATGCTGGAGCTCGAGCGGCGAGTGATGGCTGTGTTTGAACAGCCACACTATTCGGGAATTGACAGTTTGCGACGAGCGCTCGCCGACGATGCTGTATCGGACATCCGAACGTTAATCGTCGGCGCGGCGCTTTACGAAGAGAACTTCGATGCTGTCTATGGTGCGTGCCTCGCGCTCGCCCATCCCGACGAGGTTGTTCGTGGCAACGCCGTCCTTGGGTTTGGGCACATCGCTCGTCAGTTTCGGCGGCTCGGTGACGAGGCCCTCGAGATCGTCCGTGCGTCGAAGAACGATTCGTCAGCGTATGTCCGTGGGCAGGCCGAGGCAGCAGCCATGGACCTGCGCGACTACCTCGGCCTCAAGGTTGCTGATGAGATGGATGTCGAGGAACTTCCAGATCCCGAGTGAGCGAAACCGGTCGTTGTCGCATCGGCCTAGCGTAACGAGACGGTGTAGTGCTCGCGCAGATCGATCTCTTCGCCCTGCGGATCGATCGTCCCTCGCGGCAACAGCGATGCGAGCTGCGAGCGCGCAGCCGGCACATCGCGCGGCGACGCATCGAGCAGCGCACCGGCGGCGTTGATCACCTCGACCGACGCTGCGACAGCGTCCTCGAGCGAGCGCTCGAACGTGCCCCACGTCCCACGCAGGTACATCGGGCGCGCACGCTCCTTCGCCTTCTCGGGAGCCAGGCGCTTGCCGAGCGGAGAGCCGAGCAGGCGGCAGTGCGCGCGATAGCCGCGGCGAAAGCCGAGCAGCTCGTCGTACGTCGGTGACTCGCCGAACGCGAGCCGCCACGCCTCGCGCACCAGCGAGCTCACGCGATCGTCGAGCGTCTTCATCGTCGGGATCTTGAGGTGCGCCGTGATCGCCGGCGTGCCCATGCAGTCGCCACCGAGGTAGACCTCGTGGAAGCAGATCGACTGGAACTTCTCGACCTCGCGGTGTGCGGCATCGTGGTTCTTGCCCTCGCGGTGCAGCCGCGCGAGCGAGTTGATCAACGGATGCAGGCCGCGATCGATCGAGCAGTGCGAGGCCACGCCGAGCGCGATCGCCGCGAGTTGCTCGTCGCGTTCACGGCGCGCGATGTCGAGCAGCGCCAGCAACAGCTCCACCGCACCACCGTCGTGCAGCGCCGTGCCCCACTTCGAGGGCTGCGCCGGAATGCCGGCGATGTAGCGAAGCACCTCGCGCGCGAATTGATGGAAATATGGGAGGTCGACGAGGATCGCGCCGAACCGCGCCGCATCGTCGTGTTTGACGAGACGCTTGCGCAGCTCGGGAGAGAGCCGAGGCGACGCCGTCGCTTCACGAACGGCAGTGAGATGAATCCCCTCGGCTGGCACCGAGCTCACTATACAGCTAGAGCAAAGTCCGCTTGTGTCGATCCGACACGAGCGGACTGGCGACGACGGGGTGCGAGTCCTCGAGCCGGGGATCCCGTCTGAAAATGACATCCGAAGCGCGAAGCGCAGAAGGGCGCAGACCGGGGGTCCCGCGTTAGCGACGAACGCCGAGCGTCTCCATCAGCTTCGCGTACGTGTTCTGCGTCGAGCCGCCGCAACCACTGACCTCCTTGGTCATCTTGCGGTTGACCGTGTCCCACTTCGCGGTACCGGTGGCGGCGGCGTTCACGCAGTCGCCGTGCTCGCACATCATGTCGACGCGCGAGCCATCGATCGTCGCCGATCCGGTGGTGTGGAGGAGACCGAACGAGTGTCCGAGCTCGTGGGCGATCGACCGGCACATGTAGTAGAAGTCCGGGTTGATGTCGTTCTCGAGGAGAAGGAAGCCGATGTCGCTCTTGTTGCGGTTGTCGCAATCGACCGGTGCGCGACCGTAGGGTCCCTGCCCGTTCTGCTCGAAGCCGAGCTGGGTTGGATAGATCGCTCCGATCATCATCATCGTGTACTCGCCGCCGCCGGGCCGGGTGGTAACGAAGCGAACGTTCATGTCGCTGTAGAATTGGGCCACGCAGCTCGTGATCGCCGCGACCACCTTGCCGCGATCCCACTCGTCGGACACCGTGAACGGCGCGAAGTCCTGGGTCCCCGACACCAGTGACGAGCAGTTGCTCCTCGCATCGGAGCAGTCGCCACCGTGCAGTTGATCGCCGCCGAAGTTCAGGTAGACGAGCTGCGTCGCGCCGTCGGCTTGGCCCTCGTCGAGCTCGGCGTCGAGATCGATGTCCGGAGCGTCATCGGTCGTCGCACAGGCGGCGAGGAACGCGAGAGCGAGGAGAGCGTGCATGTTGATGGTGGAGTGCGTGAGCATGAGGAGTGCCGGTCGTAGGTCTGCGAGTCGCCGTTCGAAGCGATGCCTGCGAGGCGACAGCGGCCACTCAGGCTGCGTCGCCGAAAAAAGCCAACGGGGGCAGAATTACCCCCGTCAGCAGCCATCCTCGACTCCTCGGGCTGGCACCCGAGACGTCAAAGTCGTTTGTCAGTGCACCAGCCCGTTGGCCTCCGCGTGGCGCACGTATTTCCGGGTGACGTTCCAGACGAGCCAGTTGCCGCCTTGTCCGACGAGCACCCAGGGTGTGTAAGCGTAGAGAGAGGCCGTTGCGTGATTCACCGGCGTCACCGTCCTGGGATCGAGCGTCTTGCGAGACACGCCCTTTCGCCACTGACCGGTGCCGGCCTCCGACGCGTCGTACCACTTGCGGAGCGTCTCGGCGCCGCACAGCATCTGCGGCCCGAAGCCGCGGAACTGACTCGAGCAGCCACCACCGTCGGGGCAACCGCAGCCGAGGATCTTGTCGATCTTTGATTGCGAGGGCTTCACCGTCTTCGCCACCAGCGAGGACTCGACCTGCATGCGCGAGATCAGCATCAGCGGATGGATCTGCTGCGCTTCTGCCGCGTCGACGATGAACTGTGCTGCCGTCACTCCGTTGACCTGGTAATCGGCCAGCCACGAGCGCGTGCCATAGGGATTGTCTTCAAAGAAGCGCTGCACGTCGTCGGCGCTCATCGCACCCGCACCGGTGAAGAGCTCGTCGCTCACCACGTCGTGCTGGTTGAACGACGCACCGTCGCTCTTGCCGTCCATGTCGGTCGAGTAATCGAACTCCTCGCCGGCGGAGTCGCCCGAATCGACCATCTCGGTGGCGCATGCAGGCAGCAGGAAGGCTGCGAGCACCAGGGCTCGAAAGTGACGGCGCATGACCGGACCAAATACAAACGTCGGTCCATGACTCGCGGTGTCACGAGCGTCTCCAAAACCCAGGCAGATCGCGTGATTGGATCGATCGGGATCCAGCGTGTCCCGGCCGGCGGCGCGTTGCTTAGCCTGGGGGGAGTCCCCTCCCAGACTAACGGGCTAGCCAGCGGCGGAGACGCCGCCGTGGCACTTCTTGAACTTCTTGCCGCTGCCGCACGGGCACGGCTCGTTGCGGCCCGGCTTCACGGTCGCGGCGATCGTGCCTTGCTTCTCGCCGGGGCGGCGGCCCGTCATCGCGGCATCGAAGGCTTCGATCACGACCTGGGTGGGCTTGATGATCGCGTTCGCCGTATCCAGCGTCATCGCGGCTTCCTTGACGTCCTCGGCGAGGAGCTCGGAGAGCTTCGCGTAGATGCCCGGCTGGGCCTTGACGAGGGTTGGGGAGACCCGCTCGTGCGGCGCCTTGTCCGCGATGCCCTCGACCTTTTCCCAGGCGGACGTGACGACGTTGTCGGCGTCCGACAGGTTCTTCGCCGTGATCCGCGGCAGCGTGGCTTCGCCGCGGCGATCGAACATCGCCCACACGAGGGTGGCGTAGAACACCGCGGCTTCGCCGGTGGCGTCCCCGTGCTCGCTGCGCACTCCGGCGGCGTGCTGCAGCAAGAACGGCTGCTCCTTCTGGAGCCGCTGCGCGAGCTTGTTCATCGCCTTCTTGTCGCCACGCTGATCAAGCTTGGTGAAGGCATTGATGGTGCGTTCGACTTCTTCTGCGGTGACAACGTGCGATGCCATGGACCCGCGATCTTCTCTGGCTGTATCGCCGCGTCAAGCGATCGGGCGGCTATTGGCTACCCATCGCCTCCGGCGCTGCTGCGCGTCGCCCGTCCGGCCGACTTGCTTACTGGCGAGCGAGCTTGTCGACGCAGCCGTTCTTCAACTGCGCCGGGCAGACCCGCGGGTACGGGCTGACGTCGACCACCGTCGGTGAGGTCCCCGCAAACTCGGCCGGGAGCTGGTCGAACATCCGGTCGACGTGCGCCGGCAGGTTGACGATCACCAGCGGAAGCTGCGGCTTGTCCTTGACCTCGAGGAGCACCTCGAGCGGCATCCCGCCGGCGCGCTCCTCGCGGGTCACCGACAGGATCACCCCCGGATGAGGCTTGCCCTCCTCGAGGGGCTTGCCGTTCAGGGGATCGATCAGGCGGAACGTGATGCAGCCCGGCTGCGTGCACTTGTCGATCGCGCCCTGGTCCCAGCGCGTCATCCGCTTGGTGATCGGCTCCGGGGTGCGCGGGGTCAGATAGTAGGTGCGCGTCTTCCAGCTCGCCCAGACGTCGTACGGCGCGAAGAACCCGAGGCCGAGCGTGCCCGCGACCTCTTGACCGGTCCACCGGGCATCCCCGTAGGGGAGAAACGCCGCCCTGCCCGAGATCGATCCGGCCGTCACCGCGACGGGCTCGCTCACCTTCGCGACCTTGCGATGCGTGCCGACCTCGTCGACGAGCGCCCCGGCGATCTCGCGCGTGGTCAGCTTCGCGCGCGTCCACTCGGCGTCGCGCAGCTGGCTGCTCAGCGCGCCGAGATCGAGGTGGAGAGGGACGGTGATCTCGCCGAGCCTGGCCTCGACGACGTGCCGTGCCTGCACCGGCAGGGGCTTCGCGACGTCGCGAAACGGCAGCGCGATCGCCCCCGGCGGCGGCTTGAACGAGGTGTCCTCGACGAGCGTCGCGAGGCCGGTGTCGCGATCGAAGCTGAACGCCACCCCGCTGGCGAGGACGTCGGCACCCAGGATGCCGTGGATCCGCCGGCCCGCGGCGTCGAACGTGTTCGACTTGACGACGATCGCGCGGCGCTTCTCGACGATCAGCGAGCCGATCTCCATCCCCTGCATCTCGACATAGAGCCGAGGCTGCGGACCGCCGGTCTCGTCGTAGCGCGGTGGCCCCTCGGAGGCGCGCAACCCGAGCCGCTTGACGAGGGCGCCGTCGACGGCGGTGATCGGCGCATCGGGATCGAGGGCGAACAGGTACGGGCCGGTGGTGCCGATCACGACCGGCGTGATCAACAGGCCGTCCTCGAGGGGCCCTACCAGGGGCAGCGTCCACCGATCCTCGACGCCGCCGAGACCGCTCGAGAATCCCGCCGGCTTCCCGGGACACGCGGCGAGCAGGGCGCATGCAAGCAACCGCTTCACGCGCGAAGCTTACCTCTGTCGCCGCTAGAACGAGAAGGCTTGCGTCACCGTCGTCTCGCCACACATGCAGCCGCCGTGGTGATGGAGCAACTGACCGACGACGACGCGGCTCTGCGGATCCCACCAGCCGGTGATCGTGACGAGCGACCACCCACCGCACTCCTCGTCGGGCTTGCTGCGGGTCGGCGCCGACGCCGAGAACGTGTGCCGGAACAGCTCGGTGTGTGCCGAGGGATCTACGAGCCGCATCGTCACGCCGCTCCACTCGGAATGGATCTCGCGCGCGGCACCGGTGACCTCGGGAGCGAGGCTCGGGTCGCCGACGAGGTCCGTGACCTTGTGCGTTCCCAGCGAGTGCATCGCGCGAAACTTGCCAGCCTCGAGCACGCGCTGCGCCGTGGCGGTGCGCTGGATGACCTTCGCACGGAACGTCGGATCCTGGGGCTTCTCGTCGTCGAGCTCGCCCTCCTTCGAGATCGTGATCGTGCGCGTCGGCTGGTTGGTCGCGACATCGTGGAACACCACCGAGACGTCCGTGGGTCCCATCGGTCCGTCGATCACCAGCTCGGCGACTTGCTTGCCGTCGTTCGAGATCGCCGGGAAGCCGTTGTCCCAGCTACACGCCGGTGACTCGCCATCCGCGTCGCTGCGACCGAAGCACTCGGCAGCGAGCATCGGCACCGCCATCCGCATCGG
>JANNBP010000527.1:0-18366 GCA_031385555.1 Deltaproteobacteria bacterium
CGGTGCAGGCCACGCCGGCGTTCAAGACCGCGGTCCACAACGACGCCCTCGATCCCTGCGACAACATCGACAACGATCTCGACGGCCAGGTCGACAACGGCTGCCCCGATCAGGCACTGATCATCACCGGCGTCAACAACGGCGACGTCATTCCATTCATCATCGAGCCCGACGACCTCGTCCACTCCGGCTTGCTCCAGCGGATGATCACGATGGGGATCCGGCGGATGCCGAAGGTCGCGGTTGAGACGCCCGATCCAGACGGCATCACCGCGGTCACGGCCTGGATCAACTCGCTGTAGCTCTCCTCCGCCCTCGGCCCGACGTGCAGAGATAACATCGACACGCAGATCCCGCGGCTCGTGGCCCAACGTCCCACGAGAGTCCAATCAATGGATCGCGCCGGCCACCAACCAGCGACTGCTTCCCTGGCGATCCACCGAGGTCGCGTCGCGTACGAACCGAGCGAACGGTCCCGACGCTCGTGGTCGAGGCGGTTGGGTTCGACGATCTCTCGACCACCAGATTCGGTGTAGAACACGCGCGTGCACGGCGTGCTCGTGATCGATAAACCGGCGGGACGCTCGTCGGCGAGCACCGTCGACAAGGTCAAGAAGGCCCTGCAGCTCGATCGCGCGGGTCACGGCGGGACCCTCGATCCCCTCGCCACCGGCGTGCTCGCGGTGTGCGTCAACGCCGGCACCAAGGTCGCGCAGTACCTGCTCGCGCACGACAAGGCGTACGAGGCCACCTGCGTGCTCGGCGTCGAGACCGACACGCTCGATCGCACCGGCAAGGTGCTCGTCGAACGCCCGGTCGACGTCGACGAGGCGCGCCTGCGGGCAGCGCTCGCGGCCAAGCTCGGCGAGCACGATCAAGTCCCGCCGATGTACTCGGCGATCAAGCAGGACGGGGTGCGGATGTATCACCGCGCGCGCGCAGGCGAGGAGATCGAGCGCGCGGCTCGTCGGGTCCGGATCGATCAGCTCGAGCTCCTGGCGTTCGAAGGCACGACGTTCCGGATCGCCGTCGCGTGCAGCAAGGGCACGTACATCCGCAGCCTCGTCGCCGATCTGGGCAGCGACCTCGGCTGTGGCGCGCACCTCGGCGAGCTCCGCCGTACCCGCAGCGGCAGGTTCACGATCGCGCAGGCGATCACGCTCGAGCAGGTCAGCTCCGTCGATCTGTCCGCCCACTTGATCACGCTCGGCCGCGTTCTCGACCTGCCACGGGTGGTCGCGAAGGTGTTTCAGCTGCAAGCTATCCGGGATGGACTCCAGCTCCCGATCGAAGAGCTCGGTGGAAACTCCGAACCATTCCAGATCGTTGACGAGGCTGGACAGCTCGTCGCCATCGCCCACGGCAACGGCAAGCGCGCCGTCTACGATCGCGTGTTTCCCGCCGACGCCACGTCTTGACGCTGTGGTGCGATTGCTCCAATCTCCGCCCCGACCACGGCACTGGTATCTCGCTGGGCCGTTGGCGACTGGAGCTCTAGAAGATGACTGCCTCGATTTCCCCGATTCGCAAAGCAGAGACGATCAAGAAGTTCGCGCAGCACGAAGGCGACACCGGTTCGCCCGAAGTGCAGGTGGCGCTCCTCACCGAGCGCGTCACGCACCTCACCGAGCACCTCAAGAACAACCCGAAGGATCACCACAGCCGTCGTGGTCTGCTCCTCATGGTCGGCCAGCGCCGCGCGCTCCTCGACTACCTGAAGCGCACCGGGCTCGAGCGGTACAAGAAGCTGATCGAGACCCTCGGCCTGCGCCGCTAGTGCGCGCGCTGCTGCTCGCACTCGTGTGTGCGTGCGGCAAGTCCGACGACCAGGTCGTCGAGGTCCTTGGTTCGTCCTCGGCGACGGATGTCGTCAAGGGGTCGCTCACCGTCGATGGCAAGGTCGTCACGCTCGGGGCATGCAGGCCCGGGCACTCGGTGCATCCGCTCGTCGAGCTGATCACCTCGGCGGGGAAGCTCCGCTTCGAGGATCAGCAGCTCTACTGGAACCCGATCGCCGATGCGCCGACACGTGGCGACAAGCTGACCTGCGCCAAGCTCGATCGGAGCTGGGGCGGGGGAGTGCGGCTCCCCGGCGACGGCACGTCGTACTGGCGCGGCAAGCTGTGGTTCACCTGCGGTGCGATCGCGGGCGAGCTCGAGCTCGATTGCGGCAACATCACGTCGACCGAGCGGGCGCAGCTCGACGGCAAGCGCCAGGATTTGCTCGACAAACAACCCGGGAGTCCCACCCCGTAGGTGTTGGCAAACTGATCCGGCTGTGCCATAACCGCCGCCGCTAGTAACAACTGAAACGTAGCGTCGTCGATCACGAAGAGATTCGAGGTTTGATCGTTCTGTCGAGCCCCTGACGTCCACATGGCGTCGGTGGTTGGACTGAGGGTTCAGCCTGAGTTTCCCGGAGCGGCGGCGTGACTCTAGAGAGAGAGACACGAATGCCGTACGTGAAAGAGACCGCCATCGTTGGCGGCAAAGAGATCAGCATCGAGACGGGCAAGTGGGCCAAGCAAGCCGGTGGCTCGGTGGTCATCCGTTGCGGGGACTCGATGGTCCTCGTCACCGCCACCGGTTCGCAGCTGCCGCGCGACATCGACTTCATGCCGCTGACCTGCGAGTACCGCGAGAACTTCTACTCGTCGGGCAAGATCCCCGGCAGCTTCTTCCGTCGCGAAGGGCGGACGACCAACGAGGAGATCCTGATCTGTCGCCTGATGGATCGTCCGGTTCGCCCGCTGTTCCCGAAGGGCTGGTTCATCGACACGCAGATCATCGCGTCGGTGATCTCGTTCGACAGGGAGAACCCGACGGACGTCCTCGCGATGACCGGCGCGTCGGCCGCGCTGCACATCTCCGATCTGCAGTTCAACGGTCCGATCGCCAGCGTTCGTGTCGGTCGCATCGACGGCGAGTTCATCGCCAACCCGACCTTCGCCGAGCGCGAGAAGTCGGACATGGACATCATCGTCGCCGCCTCGAAGGAAGCGATCATGATGGTCGAAGGCGAGATGAGCGAGCTGCAGGAGAACGTCGTGATCGACGCGCTGCTGTTCGGCCACGCCGCCGTCCAGCCGCTGATCGAGCTGCAGGAGCGCCTGCGCGGTGGCAACGGCAAGGAGAAGCGTCCGTTCACCGCCCCGGTGATCGACGACGCGCTGATCGCACGCGTCAAGGAGATGGCGTCCGAACGCCTGTCGTCGGCATACCAGAACCGCGACAAGAAGGCTCGCCGCGAAGCGCTCGGCGCAGTCCACCTCGACACCCGCAATGCTTTAACTGCCGAAGGTCAGCCGTGGGCCGGCAAGAACAAGGACGTCGATGCGGCGTTCGGCAAGGTCCAGAAGAAGGTCGCGCGTGGCACCACGCTGTCGACCAAGAAGCGGATCGACGGCCGCGCGAGCGATGACATCCGCGCGATCGTGATCGAGACCGGCGTGCTGCCCCGCGCTCACGGCTCGGCGATGTTCCAGCGCGGCGAGACCCAGGCCCTCGCCTCGGTCACGCTCGGCACCAAGTACGACGAGAAGAAGCTCGACACGCTGCTCGGCGACAAGAAGAAGACGTTCTACATGGACTACAACTTCCCGCCGTTCTCGACGGGAGAGACCAAGCCGCTGCGCGGTCAGTCGCGCCGCGAAGTCGGTCACGGCTTCCTCGCCGAGCGCTCGGTCGAGTCGATCGTCCCGATCTATGAAGACTTCCCGTACACGATCCGCGTCGTGTCGGACATCCTCGAGTCGAACGGCTCGTCGTCGATGGCGTCGGTCTGCGGCGGCTCGCTCGCCCTCATGGATGCCGGGGTTCCCACCAAGGCGCCGGTTGCCGGCATCGCGATGGGGTTGATGAAGGAAGGGGACGACTACATGATCCTCTCCGACATCCTCGGCGACGAAGATCATCTCGGCGACATGGACTTCAAGGTCACCGGCACCCGCCGTGGCATCTGCGCGCTGCAGATGGACATCAAGGTCGACGGCCTGACCCGCAAGATCCTCGAGGAAGCCCTCGAGCAGGCGAAGCGCGGCCGCTACCACATCCTCGACAAGATGGACGCGGCGATCTCCGGACCGCGCGACGAGGTCTCGCTGTACGCGCCGCGCATCGTCACGATGATGGTCAAGCCGGACAAGGTCCGCGACATCATCGGACCGGGCGGCAAGACGATCCGCGCGATCCAGGAGCAGACCGGCGCGCACATCGACATCAGCGACAACGGCACGGTGTCGATCGCCTCGGCGAACAGCAAGGCGATCGAGCAGGCGCAGGCGTTGATCTCGGGGCTCACGATGGAGCCCGAGGTCGGCCAGTTCTATAACGGCGTCGTCAAGAAGATCGTCGAGATCGGTGCGTTCGTGGAGATCATCCCGGGCACCGACGGGCTCCTCCACATCTCGGAAGTGGCGAAGGATCGCATTCGCTCCGTCGAGGATGTCCTCTCCGAGGGCGACGAAGTGATCGTGAAGTGCATCAAGGTCGATCGCGACGGCAAGATCCGCCTGTCGCGCCGCGAAGCCCTCGACGCCAACCCGGCGCCCGAGGACGTGCACAACTACATCATCTAGTCCCCCGGATCTGTGATTTGACGACACGCCGATCGAGCCGAAGCGATCGATCTCGCACGAGAATCGCTTCGTGATTTTGTCGATCGTTCTCTGATACGGGACCCTAGTCGGTCGTCCGCTTCGCTGGCGTCTGGATCGCGTCGATCCGGAGCTGCCAGCGCAGCTGTTCGTGATAGCGCCTCGTCGTCGAAGAACGGGTGTCAGGTCCAGCGAGTCGCTGAACGTGTCGAGCCATCCGCCGACGGTCGGGACGCCGCGCGAATGTGCGGTGGTGGATGAGTTCGACAGTTCGGGTGATCTGGGAGGTCAGAAGGCGTCGACGAGGTAGCGTACGCCGATGCCATAGAAGTCGGCGTTCGCGAGATCGCGATGGCGGACCTCGAAGTCGGCGCGTACGAACACATCGGCGACCGAGGACCGCGGGTGCTTCGACATCATCACGTGAAGGACCAGCTCCAGGCCGGTGTAGATGCTGGTCTCGGGGTCGGTGAACGCGACCGCCGCTGTGCCGGCGAGCGTGATCTTGGAGATGCCGAGGCCAGCGCGGAAGCGCGTCATCCAGACCTCGGAGTCGACCAGGCGGTCGACCTCGAGGGCGACGGTCAAGCGCGGCTTCTCGAGTCGCTTGCCGCGGATGTTCTCCATCCCGAGGACCTCCTTCACCGTGTCGTCCCAGATCTGCTGCGCGAGCTGATCGAGGTTGGTGGCCTGCGGGTTGGCCGACCGCAGGCGTTCCTTCGCGCGCTGGATCGCGATGCCCTTGATCAGCTCGGGTCCCGGCAGCACGGGTATCTTGAACACCTCGATGCCGAGGCCGAACGTGATCGCGTAGTCGGCTTGCTCGGCGTCGGGGAAGTAGCCGGCGAACGCGCCGACCGTGGGGCCGATCGAGATCGCGCGGCGAGCGCGCTTGAAGGTGCCCTTCGCGATCCGCTCGATCAGCGGCGAGTTGACCGCGATCCGCTCGATCGCGGCCTCGGGGTTGAACTGGACCCTCGCCTCGGTCTGCGCGTCGACGGGTGGCGGCCCTGGGGGTGGTTCTGCGCCGGGTTGCGCCGACGCGACGCCAGCGAAGGCGAATGCGAGGATGAGGAGAGCGTGGCGCACGATCATCACGACATCGTAAACCGATCGCGTGGCCACGAGTGACAACCGCAGGGTGTTCACGACGGGTGCACGCGGCTCGGCGGAGCTTGCGACGCAGCGCGAGGCCGATCGTCAGGCGCTGAGCTCCTGTACGAACGCGAGCACCGCGGCCTCGAGTTGATCGATGCCGGGATGCTCGGTCGGCATGTGACTCGCGCCTTCGAGCACGACCATCCGCTTCGGTGCGGCGAGTCGATCGAAGAACCGCCGCGACAGCGCGATGTCGGTCATTCGATCGACCCCGGGATGGGCGAGCAGGACAGGGCACCCCGTGAACTGCTCCGGCTCGATCGCGGGTGCCGTGGTCATCAGCGTGCGGAGGAACCGCGCCGGGACCCAGCTGCCGCCGCCGAGCCGATCGCGCATCACGATCGACGACAGCGCCGGGTTGTTCGAGATGTGATTCATCCGCGACATCATCGCCATCGGCAGAGGCAACCCATCGGTGAAGAACCGCAGCTTGTCGAGCAGCCACAAGCCGGCGGTGCCGAGCAGCGGATGGCGCGCGAAGCCTCTGCGCACCAGGGTCTCGCGCGGATCGGCGAGCGTGGTCGCGATCAACCCGCGGACGCGTCGCGAGCGTGCAGCCGCCTGATACGCGAGCAGACCTCCGAGCGAGACGCCGAACAGCACGATCGGCTTGCCGTCGCGCGCGTGCTCCGCCTCGATCAGATCGACGACGCAGTCGATCCACAGGTCGTACGTCATCTCGCCGCGCGGCACGCGGGTCAGGCCGTAGCCCGGTAGATCCGGCGCGACCGTCTCGTAGCCGTAGCGCTGCGCGACGGCCGCGGCGGGTGCCATCACGCGGCCGTACGCACCGGCGCCGTGGAGCACGATGATCTTGAGCGGCGCGTCAGGTGCCGCGAGCCGATCGAGGTGAACGTCGAGGCCGCGCCACGTCCAGTACTCCTCGCGCGGCGTCGTCGTCGGCGTGCAGCGCAGCGCCTCGGGGAAGTGAGCCTGATAGGTGCGCCAGGTCGGATGCGTGTCGTACGTCGCGAGGGTCATGTCACTGCAATAGCGGCGAACACCGATGGTGACAGTGACCGTCCGCGACAGAGCGGTGACCGCGACCGGCGTGCTCGTGGACGTGCGGGGATCGGACACCGACCCTCGAGAGCCTCCGTCGGATTCCCCGCGGGCTCGGAACACCAAGGCTCGATCCTTACGCTCGCGTAGAGGTGGCGCGAGCGCCGAACGCACTCGAGCGTCGTGGACGTGACACGTCCACGTGCACGTTTCAGGTCGTGGCCGCGCGGCGGGCTTCGATCGGCGTCATCCCGGTCCACCGCTTGAAGGCGCGGAAGAACGCGCTCGGCTCCGAGAACCCGAGGAGGAACGAGATCTCCGAGATCGAGAGGTTGTCGGCGAGGTAGCGCTGCGTCAGCTCGCGGCGCACTTGCTCGCGCACGGCGTTGAACGAGGTGTTCTCCTCCTTGAGCCGGCGCTGCAGGCTGCGAGGCGTCATCCCGACGCGCTTCGCGACGATCTCGACGTGGCCCTCGTTCGCGCGCAACGCCTCGCGCAGCACGCGCGCGACCTGCGCCTCGAGCGACGGATCGGCGGGCTTGTCCTTCTGTAGCGCATCCGCGGTGCGCGTCAGGATCGCGAGCAGTGCCGGGTCGCTCGACACCAGCGTCGCGTCGAGCGCCGCGGCCGGAAACACCAGCTGGTTGATCTCTGCACCGAACTTGACCGGTGCATCGAACCACGCGCGGTACGTCGCCGGATCGCCGGCGTTGCGATGGACGAGCTCGACGCTCGTGATCCGGAACGGCACGGCCGAGAACTGCCGGATCCGCTGCGCGACCAGCGCGAAGCACAGCTCGTGGGCGCCCGGTGCCGGGGCCTCGCTCTCGAGCTCGACGCGCAGCACCGCGCGATCGCCTTCGACGGCGAGGCCGACCACGACCGCGTCGTCGAGCAGGTTTAGGTACCGCACCCACTGGAGCAGCGCCTCGCGCACGGTCGGGGCCGAGCGACAGACGTACTCGACGATGCCGAACGCGCCGCCGGGCATCGCGTCCGCGATCGCGAGCGCGATCTCCGGCCTGGTCGCGCGCAAGAGCTCGGCCCACGCCACGCAGAACTGCGCCGGCGAGATCCGGGCGTCGTCGTCGGCGACGAGCTCGGGCGTCAGGTCCGTCGCGGCCCAGAAGGCCGGATGATTCGAGCTCGGCAGCGCCATCACCACCGGGCGCACGAGCACCACACTCACCGAGCCTCGCCGGGGTTGGCTCGATCGCCAACCCCCGCTCGGCCCTATCCTACGGAGCGTGGCCATGGCGCGATTATCGCGTGATCAGCCACATGACGATCCAGCTCGAACCACCGATCAGCGCCATCGCCGCCGACATCGCCGCGCCCTTGTCGATGCCCTGCCGCTTGATCAGCGGGATGCCGGTCGCGACCAGGTCGCCCGCGTCCATCAACGCGTTGAACAGCAGCATGAACGGCAACACCTCGGGCCGGGTCAGGCCCCACAGGGCGAGGATGCCGAGGCCGATGTCGCGCACGCCGAAGAAGCGGCCCATCAGCCGTGCCGTGGCCGTGTCGTGCGAGCCGGGAAAGCCGACCAGCTTGGCCGTCGGCCCTGCGGCGAGGAAAGGAGCGAGGCCGATCGCGATGCGACCGAGGGCCATACCGGTGATTGCGACAGAAGCGAAGCTCATGACCGGTGAGTTCTCACGCCCGCCGCGGTCCTCCAGTGACCGCGCGCGCCAATGGCATGACCGCCGAGGATGCTGGATCAATCGTCGATCCAGACCACCGCAACTGCCAGTCGCGAATGGACTTTCCACTCGGTGCGGTCCTCCTTCAGCCCGGCGGCGCCGAACCGAACGGCGAGCGAACCGATCCGATCCGCGAGATCCTGCGCACCTGCGAGCGCCACGGGATCGCGATGGATGTCCTCCATCGCCGCGGTCAGGTACGCGTGCGTGAGCTGGCTCTCGACCTGTCCCGATACGAGCACGAACACACCGCCAGGCTCTGCCGAGACCGGGCGCACCGTCCACCTGCACGGGTCGCGGTCCTCGCCCCGCTTGCGAAACGCCGAGGCTGCTGTCTCGCGGAACCATTCCGGGATCTGCTGCGCGGCGTACTTGACGGCGAGCGAGTCGTCCTCGGTGAGCTGCTCCAGCACGCCGCGATCCGCGTGCCACGCATACGCGCGGCCGAGCCCGACGTTCGCGATCGCTGCGCCGTCGCCGGTGATCAGCACCGCGACCCCGGTGGCTTGATCCTCGTCGGAGCTCGCCTCGAAGCCGGCCTGGACCTCGACGAAGAAGCGATCGAGCGAGACCTGTGGTGACTCGAGCTGCGCGGCCTGCCAGCGCGCGAGGGCACCGGCGAGGATCGCGTCGAGCTCGCGCTTGAACACCGCCTGCTCGCTACCTCCGCCACCGCCGGTGAGGCACGCGACGAGGGCAGGGGCTTCCCAGACGAGATGCGTGGCTTGCGGCCAGTAGTCCCACGCGACCTCGATCCCGGTGTGCGGGTGGGTGTCGCCGAGCGTGCTGCGCCACAGACCGATGTCGATCGCCATTACTTCCCGGAGGATCCGAAGGCACCGTCCCCTCGAACGGTCTCGTCAAACTCGCTAACTTCCACCAACTCCGCCGCGATGATCTGTCGAGGGATGATCTGGACGAGACGGTTCGGGAGCTCTAGATCCGGCGCATCGGGATCGATCTTCACCAACGGAACGAAGATCTCGCCGGTGTAGCCGCGGTCGATGATGCCCACGCTGTTCGCGAGCATGTAGCCGCTCTTGGAAATCGAGCTTCGTGGAACCAGATCGAAGTACCACCCGAACGCTGGTTGGACTCGGATGCCAGTGCGAAAGAACTCGATCGCGCCGTGCGTCTTCCAGCGATCGATCAACGTCAGGTCGAAACCGCTATCGCTCGCAGCGCGCTTGGTCGGAGGAATGGCGCCGGGCAAGGTGCGAATCCAGCGAAACAGCGGCGTTTCGCCCTGACTGCGTCGCCCCTTACGGGATGGCACCCAATTGCACCAATCGAGGTAGAGGTCGCGGTTGCGGTCGAGGTGGTAGCGCGAGCCGTCGTAGACCTTGCCGAGGAGGTCGAGTGCATTCGAGCCGCTCCACTCGAGGACATCTCGGCCCTGATGGACCGGGACAGCTGTGAACTCGCGGACCGCATCGAGAAGGCGCTTCGATCCGCTGGTGAGGTTGCAGCGTGGTGCAGGCCACCGGTTCCGATTCGCCGCCGCGTCGATCGACGAGATACTTCCGTCACCGTCGAACAGGCCACGAATGAAGGCCCACGTCAGTTGCGGAGCTGCGAGGACGGGAAAGCCGACGGTGCTCGATTTCTTGCCCGGCTCGATTTGCAGCCATCGACAGACGTCACCAACAATCTGCTTGGAATTGATCGTGAACCCGGAGAGCCGCGGTTTCTTTGTCTTGATGGGTAGCTTTGGTTCGACAAGGTCTCGGATCGAGGTGAGCCCCTGACGATCCTTCTGGTGGACGTAAATGGAGATCGAGTTTGGCGTGACGCTGCCGTCACTCGCAATCCATCCGAGGACGTAGGCCTTCGCCTCGCTATCGATGTTCTCGAAGAAGGCGTCGTCGAGAGAGTTGTAGCGAGTGTTGGGGTTGTTGCGCCCAGCGCTCTTGGTGGCGCGCGAGCAATACATGCAGATGATGCGACCTGCGTTGGTCGCGCGCGTTTCGTTCGCCAGCCGCTCCTGGATCGTCCATTGTCCCTTGCACTTCGGAGACGATCGAACCTCGCAACGCACGTCGATAGGTTTGTGCGATCCACGACGGTTGCGTGCCACCCGGGCACGGTGCCACGCACGTGATCCACCGTCAACGCTCGGCCACTACTCGACACCGCCGCACGATCGTCGAGTTCGTCCTCGGAACGCCGTAGAATGGCATGATGGCGCGCCGCCGACCTTCCGGCCCGATCGACGACGACGAGACGTCGATCTACGAGGGCGGACGCGCGTCGCGTGACACCAAGCGCGGCCACGAGGGCGCCCCGGAGATCCAGCAGGCGATCAAGGTGATCTCGATGAAGACGCCGTCGCCGGTGGTCAAGCCCGACGAGGCCAAGGCGCGCGCGCTCAAGATGCGCTCGCTGTCGGAGATGTCCGCGCCGTCGATCAACCTGCCGCTCGGCAACTTCGCACCGCCGCGCGACGAGGCCGAGTCCGCGCGGCGCCACACCCGCGGCAACGCGGTGATCGCGCTGGCCGTCCTCGCGATCGGGGTGACCGTCACGATCGCGATCGTGGTCCTGCTCCGCTAGCGACACCTCGCGCCAGGTCGCCGACACCACGAGGCATGGCAACCCTCCTCCATTCCCTCCTCGCGGTGGCGATGCTGTTCGGCATGGCCACCGCGGCGCCGCAGGACGAGCGCGACGTCCACCTGATCATCGGCGGCAACTTCGCCGTCGACCACATCGGGCCGAAACCGTTCGCCGACGTCAAGCAACGCGCCCTCGCGAGCCCGATCGTGTACCTCGGCATCATCGAGCGGCTCGGCCTCGCCGGCACGCCGGACTGGCTCTCGTCGATGCACATCCCCTACGCGATCGAATGGATCGGCGTGAAGCATCCGGCCGCGGTGAAGACCCTCGCCGCGAAGCTGTTGCCGGTCTACGTCAAGGCGCGTGCGACGCCGCGGCGCGGCACCCAGACGTATCGCAACGAGCGCCTCGACGACCAAATCCGCGATCTCCGTCGACTGGCGCGTTAGTTGTCGGGCTGCGCGTCGACGAACGCGGCGATGTGGTCCGTGTAGTCGCCGTTCGGGATCGCGACCGTGCCGCCGTTGCCCGCGTTGGGTCCGATAATAAACGTGCGGCCCTGCGGGATCTCGACGTTCGCGTACGCGGTGATGTCGGTGTCCGCGTTGCCGTACGCCGCGTAGGGCACCCAGCCGAAGTCCGTGATCATCCGATCGAGCCACGCGGTCTTGTAGACGTCCGCGGGCGCCGTGCTGTTGGCGGTGATCACCGCACCGGGTGGGAAGGCGAGTTGATCGAGCCAGCGGCGGGTCTCGGCATCGAACAGGTTATCGCGCGCCGTCAGGTAGATGATCGGATAGCCCTTCGCATCCCATGCCTGCGCCAGCGCGGCGGCGCCGATCATCGCCTTCGGTACGTAGGTGTCGTCGGCGACCTGTAGCAGGATCTGGTTGTCGTCGATGGTCAGCGTGCCGTCGATGTCCATCACCACGAACTGCGAGCCGCTCGGCAGCAGGAAGTTGCGATGACTCGCGCACGAACCGTCGGCCTCGAGCACCGAGAACACGGGCGCGGCATTGGGCGCGAGGAAGTCGCCGACCTCGAAGTCGTAGCGGCCGTCCTCGTCGGTGGTCCCGCGGTCGAGCATCACCCACGCCACCGCCGCCTCGTCGTAGAACCACAGGCTGACGGCCTCGCCGGGGAACGGATCCGTCGACAAGCCCTGCTCGGGGCGGGTGCGGGCCTTGAGTCCCTCGTAGTGGATCGAGCCGACCGGAGGCGCGGCGTTCGGAAGGTAGACGGTCGCCACCGCTCCATCGGGCGTGCCGAGCACATCCGACGCCTCGTCCTTGGTGCGTGGAGAGCGGTCCGCGAGGACCTGGTTGGTGTCGCGCTGGAAGCCGCGCGAATCGAGGCGGAAGGGCAGGTTGCCCGGCGTCGGGCACTGCAGCGTGATCGCGTCCGACAGCGGCGGCTCGTCGCCGTCGTCACCACAGGCCGCGAGGAGCAGGGGAAGGATCAGGGCGAACCGCACCTACGTAACGTAGCGCGCTTAGCCCGGTGACGATTCTGCGACAGACGCCTTCCGTGACGTCGATCTCAGCGGAGGAACAACCTCGACGTGCCGGTCATCCTGGGGAGGCGCGGCAGGCCGAGCGCGACGAGCGTGGTCGCGGCGGTGTCGACGGTATCGATCGGCTTGTCGATCGAGGCCCCGGCCGCGACGCCGGGCCCGCGGGCGATCCACGGGATCGCCCGGCTCTGCTTGTCGTGGCCGTTGTGATGCCGGCTCTCGCCGCCGTGATCCGCGGTCACGATCACGAGCGTGTCGTCGCGATGCGGCGAGCCATCGATCGCCGCGAGGACCGTCGCCAGGCAGCGATCGCTGTGGTGCGCCGCCCGCTTGTATTCGGGCGAGCTCCAGCCGTGGCTGTGGCCGTACTCGTCGGGATCCGAGAAGTGCACGAACAGCAGATCCGGATGGTTGGAGGCGAAGTACTCCGCCGCGCGCTTGGCGACGCCACCGCACAGATAGCTCGGCCGCTCGAAGTGATCGACGGTGCCCGGGCTCGCGATGTGCTTGAGCTTCGGCTTGCCGACGATCATCGCCGTCGACAGGCCGGCCGCCCGCGCCGCGGTGAAGATGGTCGGGACCTTGATGTAGCCGCGGTTCGCTTGATAGCTGTTCCACGACAGCCCGTGCGCCGACATCCCGACGCCCGACAGCATGGCGTCGTGCGACGGCAGCGTGTCGCTCTCCTGGATCGTCCACGCATCGCGCGCGGTCGTGCCCTCGCGCATCAGCTGCACGTGCCGGGGCATCAGGTCCGCGGTCATCATGTCGGGGCGGAGCCCGTCGATGCTGATGATCACGACGCGCTTCGGCTTCGCGGCAGGCGGCGCCGGCGGCTTCGGTTTGGCGACGGCCACGGCCACGGCCACGGGCGGTGGCGTGGCCACGACCGCGAGCTCGGGTGGTGGTGAGTCTCCGCAGCCGATCACCGCGAGGGCGAGAAGCGAGCGGCGGAGCATCGGTCGATAGTAGCGCAACGACGATCGGGGCGAGCATGTCGACGACGAGCGAAGAACTCTCTAACCAAGCAGATCTATCGCCGCGAACGCGCTTCGATCCGCCGACGGTGACAGTCCCGCGTGGTAGGGTCCGCGCGTCGTGATCGAGCGTTATAGCCGCCCCGACCTCGCTGCCCTCTGGGATGACAAGTATCGATTCGAGCTGTGGCTCGAGATCGAGCTCGCGGTCTGCCGCGAGATGGAGAAGGCCGGCGGCCCGGTCCCTCCAGGAACCGCCGAGCAGGTCCGAGCCGCCGCGGCCGGCAAGCTCGATGCGAAGCGGATCCTCGAGATCGAGGCCACCACCCGGCACGATGTCATCGCCTTTCTGACTCACGTCGAGCAGCTCGCCGGCGAGCCCGCGCGCTGGTTGCACCTCGGGATGACGTCCTCCGACGTGCTCGATACCTGCCTCGCACTCCAGACCGGCCGCGCGCTCGACAAGATCCTGACCGCGGTCTCCGGCCTCGCTGGCGCGCTGCGCAAGAAGGCCCGCGAGCACGCGAAGACGCCGATGATCGGGCGCTCGCACGGCATCCATGCCGAGCCGGTGACCGCCGGCCTGACGTTCGCGCGCTGGCACGCCGAGGTCGCTCGTGCGGCGGAGCGAGTCGCGAAGGCGCGGCACACCATCGCGGTCGGCAAGATCGCGGGCGCGGTCGGCGTCTACGGCAACTTAGATCCGGCGGTCGAAGCCGGCGCGCTCGGGTCGCTCGGGCTGCGCGCCGAGACGGTGGCCACGCAGATCGTCCAGCGCGATCGCCACGCCGAGGTGTTCAACGCCCTCGCGCTGCTCGGCACGGCGGTCGAGCAGATCGCGCTCGGCGTCCGGCACTGGCAGCGCACGGAAGTCGGGGAAGCGGAGGAGGGGTTCGGCAAGGGGCAGAAGGGCAGCTCCGCGATGCCGCACAAGAAGAACCCGATCCTCAGCGAGAACCTGTGCGGGCTGGCGCGCCTGCTGCGGGCCTACGCGCAGGCCGGCATGGAAGACGTCGCGCTATGGCACGAGCGCGATATCTCGCACTCGAGCGTCGAGCGCGTCGCGATGCCGGACGCCACGATCCTCGCGGACTTCATGGTCGCGCGTGCGACCAGCCTCGTCGACGGGTTGGTCGTCCATCCGGCGCGGATGAAGGCGAACCTCGACCGCACCGGCGAGCTGTTCTTCTCCGAGGCGATCATGCTCGCGCTCGTCAAGACCGGGATGCCCCGGCAGGGCGCGTACGAGATCGTGCAGCGCTCGGCGCTGGCGGCGATCCACGAGGCGGCGAAGGATGGCCATATCGGCGCGAAGCCGGGGCGCTTCCGCGAGCTGCTCGGGGTGGATCCCGAGGTGTCGTCGCGGCTGTCTGTCGCGGCGCTCGATGACTGTTTCGATCTCGAACATCACCTCCGGCACACGGCGGTGATCATCGAGCGAGCTCTGGGAGGATTGTGATGACCGAAGTCGATGCCGCGCTGCGCGCGCAGCTGAACAGCACGTTGAACGACACGCCGTGGTCCACGATCCATGGCCGCGCGTTGGAGCGGTACGACGGCAAGGTCCGCGACTGCTATATCGACAAGGAGAACAAAGAGCGGATCATCGTCGTCACCGATCGCCTGAGCGCGTTCGACGTCGTGATCGGCACGATCCCGTCGAAGGGGCAGGTGCTCAACCAGCTCGCGAAGTTCTGGTTCGACCGGACCACGCACATCGCCCCGAACCACATGCTGCGGGTACCTGATCCGAACGTGATGATCGCGCGCGAGTGCGAGCAGTTGCCGGTCGAGCTGGTGATGCGTCACTACCTGACGGGGGTCACGAGTACCTCGATCTGGAAGGCGTACGAGAAGGGCAGCCGGTTGTTCTGCGGCCACACGCTTCCGGACGGCATGAAGAAGAACCAGAAACTCGAGAAGCCGATCCTGACGCCGAGCACCAAGGCGGCGAAGGGTGATCACGACGTCAGCGTGTCGCGCGAAGAGCTGCTCGCGATGGGGCGGATCGATCCGAAAGTGTTCGACCAGGCGGCCGAGATCGCGGCGGCGCTGTTCGCGGAGGGGCAGGCCCACGCGGCGAAGCAGGGGCTGATCCTCGTCGACACCAAGTACGAGATGGGCATCGACCCGATCACCGGCAAGATCACCGTGATCGACGAGATCCACACGCCGGACTCGTCGCGCTACTGGTACGCGGACGACTACGAAGCGCGCCTCGCGAAGGGCGAGGAGCCGCGCTCGCTCGATAAAGAGTACGTGCGCCGCTGGCTCGCGAACGAGGCGAAGTACACGGGCGATGGCCCGGTGCCGACGCTGCCGGACGACGTTCGCGTCGAGGCCGCGCGCCGCTACATCGGGAGCTTCGAGCTGGTGACCGGCACCACGTTCGAGCCCGATACGCGCGAGCCGATCGCACGCATCGCGAAGGCGATCGGAGCGGCGTGATGTGGATCGTGCGCGGTCGGCCCGCTCTCAGCGCGGCTCGCCGTGCGCGCAGTTTCGCGAAGGCGAAGGCGGCGTGCGATGGCCTCGCGATGATCGACACCTGCTTCGTGCATCTCGTGGTCAGTGACCGCGAGCTGACCTCGGCGGAGCGCGCGCAGCTCGAGCAGATGCTGACCTACGGTCCGCACGTCGAGCCGATGCAGCCGCCCGGCTCGATGATCAGTGCGCCGGCGACCTCCGCTCTCGAGCGGAAGATCCTCTGGGTCGCGCCACGGCTCGGCACCACGTCGCCGTGGTCGTCGAAGGCGACGGACATCGCGCAGGTCTGCGGACTGTCCGCGGTGAAGCGGATCGAGCGTGCGCTCGAGTACACCCTGCACGGCGTCGAGCTCGATGTGGCGGCGATCGGCCGCGCGCTCTGTGATCGGATGACCGAGAGCGTGATCGTCGACGAGCGCGAGCTCGGCAAGGTGATCGCGCCGGCCGGGGAGCCGCGCCCACTGCGGACCATCGAGCTCGGCCTCGACGGTGCACACACCTTGCGTGCGGCGAGCCTGCGGCTCGGGCTCGCGCTGTCGGAGGACGAGATCGAGTACCTCGTCACGCGGTACGGCGAGCTCGGCCGCGATCCCACGGACGTCGAGCTGATGATGTTCGCGCAGGCGAACAGCGAGCATTGCCGCCACAAGATCTTCAACGCCGAGTTCTGGATCGACGGCGTGCGTCAGGAGCACTCGTTGTTCCAGCTGATCAAGCAGTCGACAGCCGAAGCGCCGGGTGGCGTGCTGAGCGCGTACAAGGACAACGCGGCGGTGGTCGCCGGCAACGTCGCCGAGCGGTTCTATCCGGATCCCGGGCCTGACGGCGCGGGCGTGTATCGCGCGCATAGCGAACCGCAGCACATCCTCGGCAAGGTCGAGACCCACAACCATCCCACCGCGATCTCGCCGTTCCCCGGCGCGGCGACGGGGTCGGGTGGCGAGATCCGCGACGAGGGCGCCACCGGCCGCGGTGCCAAGCCGAAGGCCGGCCTCGTTGGCTTCACCGTGTCGAACCTCCGGTTCCCCGGCGCACTCGAACCGTGGGAAGCGCCCGACGACCAATGGATCGGCAAGCCGTCGCGGATCGCGAGCGCGCTCGACATCATGACCGACGGGCCGCTCGGCGGCGCCGCGTTCAACAACGAGTTCGGTCGCCCGGCGATCCTCGGCTACTTCCGCAGCTACGAGCGCGGCGATCGCGGCTATCACAAGCCGGTGATGCTGGCCGGTGGCATCGGTGCGGTTCGGCCGGGTCACGTCAAGAAGGACCCGATTCCCGTCGGTGCGGCGCTGATCGTCCTCGGCGGTCCGGCGTTCTTGATCGGGCTCGGCGGCGGTGCCGCGAGCTCGGTCGCGCAGGGCAGCTCGGCGGAGGATCTCGACTTCGCGTCGGTGCAGCGCGACAACGCCGAGATCCAGCGGCGCTGTCAGGAGGTCATCGATCGCTGCTGGGGGCTCGGCGAGCGCAACCCGATCGCGTCGATCCACGACGTCGGTGCAGGCGGCCTGTCGAACGCGATGCCCGAGCTGGTTCACTCCGCGGTCCTCGTCAGCCGAGGTGACGAGGACCTTGGAGACGATGCCACGGGGGCCGGGCTCGGCGCGCGGCTCGAGCTGCGCGCGATCCCGACGGGCGAGCCCGACCTGTCGCCGCTCGAGCTGTGGAGCAACGAGGCACAGGAGCGCTACGTACTCGCGGTCGATCAAGCCCGCGTAGGGGAGTTCGCCGCGCTGTGTACCCGCGAGCGCGCGCCGTGGGCGCAGCTCGGCACCGCGGCCGCCGACGGCAGGCTGATCGTCGCCGACAAGCTGCTCGGCAAGCCGGCCGTCGATCTCCCGCTCGAGCTCGTGCTCGGCAAGCCGCCGAAGCTGGTCCGCAAGGCAGCCTCGCAGCTGTCCCCGAGGGCGAAGCTCGCCCTCGGTGCCGCCACCCCGGCACAAGCACTCGACCGCGTGCTCGGCTTGCCCACCGTCGCGGACAAGTCGTTCCTCGTCACGATCGGGGATCGCACCGTCGGTGGTCTGGTGTCTCGCGATTCGATGATCGGCCGCTTCCAGGTGCCGGTCGCCGATCACGCGCTGACCCTGTCGGGCTTCGACACCACCGCCGGCGAGGTGATGGCGCTCGGCGAGCGTTCGCCGGTCGCGCTGCTCGATGCGGCAGCAGCCTCGCGGCTCGCGGTGGCCGAGACGGTGACGAACCTCGCGAGCGCACCGATCGGGCCGTTGGGACGGATCAAGCTGTCGTGCAACTGGATGGCGGCGGCCGGTGCCCCGGGAGAAGACGCGCGGCTCTACGCGGCCGTGCGCGCGGCGAGCGAGACAGCGATCGCACTCGGCATGGCGATTCCGGTCGGCAAGGACTCGATGTCG
>JANNBP010000529.1:0-5273 GCA_031385555.1 Deltaproteobacteria bacterium
ACGCCTTTGAAGCAGACAGGACTGGCAATTCGCGCCTCGTGTCAGTTCAGCCCGGAACAGGCCGTTATCGTGGTCCAGCGACCGTCGAGAGACCTCGAATACACCGACACGCCAGCAGAGGCCGGTTCGTGGCTCGCACACAAGGCGGGGGTGCACCGGCAACCGAAGGACGTCGACAAGGAGCGCGGTGCCAAGATGTTGTTCGAGGAGATCGCTCGCAAGTCGCTGCAGCAACACCTGACGGGCGGTCTGGAGGGCGTGATCGGTTACGACGCAAGCAAGTTCGTCGAGAACGACAGCGACGAGTCAGGCAGATGAGCGCGGCGCACGGCTGGTGTTGGACCGCGAGCATCTCGATCATCGTCATGAAGCTGGTGGCGTGCGGCGATCTCGAGGCAGTTCCATCGCGCCTTGTCGGCAGAGTCACGCAACGCCTCGAGTTGCCCACCCGAGGTGGATCTAAGTACTTCGTCGTTGACTTGCCCGTTGCTAGCCACTACGAGCGCTTCGGCGCACCCGAAATTGGGCAGGTTGGATGGGTAAGCTCGGGTCGTCCAAGAATCGAGTTGCGTGTGAATCCAACCGTTCGTGAGGACATCTTCGATCCTCATCGACCGTGCACGAACCCTGCGCTCACTTTGCCAGCACCGTACGGAACTCAGCTCGCATGTATCAGTTGGAGCAGCTATCTCGTCGTACGGGACGTCATCTGGGGCGACGAGTCATTGCGATGCTCCATCGAAGTAACCAACTCGGATCCTCGCGATGTCGGCGATGCATGGGAGTTGTGTGCTCGCATGATGGTCCGACTCGACGCGCCCACTCTTGAACCTGCCGTTGCCGACCGGTTCGTGCTCGTTGGCGAGACAGGGGACTACGAGGTCGAGATTCAAATTCCTAGCCGTTATCGTGTGGGGTCGCCGTCGCCGCGCGACGGAGGACGGGTCTATCTGCGGGGCAACGACGAGCCACGGATCTACGTTCGCGAAACGCAGGACACGTCCACGCCGTGCGGCGACGGCCGAGAGCTGCAACCTCCGCGAGCCAACGGCGATGGAATCGCACTCTGCGACTTCGGGGAAGGGTTCGAAGGGATTCGGCGAATGGTGACGGTTGGCGCTCGGCTACTCGAGTGCTCGACGATGTCTCGACAGCCAACCGGCGCATCGCGGCTTGTGGTGTCCAAGGCCCTGAGCGAGGTGTGTGCGTCAGTGAGGGTGCTCGCTCGTCGTCCAACACAGAAAGCGGGCAACCACAACTGAAGGTGGGCGAAGGGGGGCGCATGGAATCCGCTTACAAGCATGTCGGGGCGCTGATCGAGGACAGGATTCGTTGGTCGATCGCGTTGCTCGAAGACCTCGTTCAACGCGGACGGCGCCAGGGCTGGTTGGAGGGGGATCCGTCTGCCAGCGACCTGGAACATTCTGAGGTCAAGCGAACGATTCAGGCTCGGTGTTCCGTGACGCCGCTTGATCCCACGCTGCAACCGATGCAATGGCTCGCGGTCAGGCTCCAACTCGAGGACACTCAGCTTGACGCGCTGTGGTTGCTCGCTGCAATCGAGTTGTCACCAGCCGTCGCGAAGTTTGCGGACGCTTTCGGTGGCCCGTCATCCGTGGGGCTGACCGTTCAACTCCTGCACCAACTGCTACCTCTGCACGAGGGTCATCTCGACGCGTTGGCTCGTTGGGCACTGATCGAGCTGCCCCGCGATCCGGCGATTCCACTTTCGCGGAGGCAGTTGCGGATCAACGATCGCGTTGTCGCCTTGCTGCGAGGCGAGCTCGAGCTCGATCTCGAGATTCGGCACCTCGCAATGCTGCACGCGCCACTCGATCGCGGTGAGAATGAGCAGGCAAACGAAACCGCGATGGTTGCTGCCGTGGGGCCGGATGGAGCAGGTCGAACCGCGTTTCTCGAACGGCTGTTTCCTCACCGCGGCACGTTGCGAATTCGTTGCTCGGCCTTGGCGGGTGATGAAAACCGGCGGAGGCGCGAACTCCGCGCATTGACGCGAGAGTCGTGCCTGTTCGACGTCGTTCCAATGTTTCAGGACATAGAAACTGTGCTGCACCTCGACGAAGAGTTAGCGGCTTTCCCGGGGACGATCCTGGCGACGTCTTCGACCGCGGTGATCTGGAAGGGCCGACCGGTCGTGATGCACGAGATCGCGAGACCGAATGGCGATGAGGCGCGGCGGCTTTGGCGTGCAGGCTTGAACACGGATGATGCTGGGCTGCTTGCGGAGGTGGTCGGGCGATACCGGCTATGGCCTGGCGCTGTACAAGCAGCTTGTCGCAACGCACGTGCCGCTATGTCCGGATCCACTATCGACGCCGCCGCGGTGCAGGCGGGAGTTCGTGCGCACCTAGGTGACACGCTTCGATCTCTGGCGACGCGGGTCGAGTGGAAGCAAACATGGAGCGATCTCGTGTTGCCGCGCGACCAGCTGGGCCAAATCGCCGAGCTGATCGCTCGCGTCAAGCATCGGACAGAGGTGCTCGACGACTGGGGCTTCGGCGCGAAGATCGGCAAGGGACACGGCGTTGCAGCGTTGCTTTCGGGTCCTCCTGGAACTGGCAAGACGATGGTTGCTGGCTTGATCGCGAGAGAGCTCGGAATGGATCTCTACCAAGTCGACCTTTCGAAGATCGTTTCCAAGTACATCGGCGAGACGGAGAAACAGCTCGCGCTCTTGTTCGATGCGGCCGAGACAGGGCAGTCAATTGTCCTGTTCGACGAGGCGGACTCGTTGTTCGCGAAGCGATCGGAAGTGAAGTCATCGAACGATCGCTACGCAAACCTCGAGGTAAATTTCCTCCTTCAGCGCCTCGAATCCTTCACCGGCATCGTGCTGCTCACGACGAACCACGAACGCTCGATCGACGAGGCGTTTCGACGGCGGCTCTCGGCGCATATCCGATTCCCGGTTCCAGACGAAACCCAACGCGAGGGAATGTGGCGAGCGATGCTGCCAGCAGCAGCGAAGGTGGCAGACGACATCGATTTTACCCAGCTCGCAGCGGAGTTCGACCTGAGTGGCGGCTACATCAAGAACGCAGTGCTTCGCGCAGCCTACTTGGCTGCCTATGAACAGAGTCAGATCTCGATGCGGCACATGTGGAGCGCCGCTCGAATGGAATGTGAGGCATTGGGACGCATCGTTCGCTGATTCGGGCAACGACCGCTGGTCTGCATGGTCACGGCGCGAACAGCCGAGACGCGAAGATCCCTCGATGATCACGCGTTTCCCCGTCAGTCCGTCGCGCCGACCTGCGAGAATCGTCGGTGATGCGTGGCGCGTGGCGCATCGTACTCGCCGCCTGCGGGCGGCTCGGGTTCGAGCTCGAGCTCACCATCGATACACCGGCGGCTCGGCGATGCGACGACAGCTTCACGCAGGTCGCGAACGCACCGCTGCGATACGGGTTCAAGCCGTCGCCGGTGAAGTGGATCGAGGCGGTCACCACGTGTCGTGAATTCGGCCCGGGCCACTCGCTCGCGTTGCCGACGTCCGACGACGAGCGGCTCGCGCTGTCTGCCGAGGCACGCGCGACCGTGGTCGAGCGCTGGTGGAGCGGCGGCACCGACCGAGCGACCGAAGGCACCTGGCTCGATCCCGACGGCGCCCCGATCACGTATCAGCCGTGGGCACTTGGCGAGCCGAACGATACCGGCGGCCAGGAGGACTGCCTCGATCTGCTCGCCGATCCGGTCGAAGGAACCGCCCGAACCGACCGCTTCGACGACCGGTCCTGCGACGCGACGTTGCCCTTCATCTGTGCGTGCTCGCTGTAATCAGATGGAATCGCAGCGAAAAACAACCTAGATCGGCCGGCGCTTCCAGGCGTGTAACGTCCCTACGTCGTGTTGCGCCTCGTCGTCGCTACTGCTGTGCTCGCCTCGCTCCCTGGCGGGGTGGCGCATGCCGGCGAACTGCCTCGGGCGATTGGCATGTACACGCCGACGAACACGCAGCTCGCGCTGGTCGACAGCAAGATCGAGATCGTCGTTCGCGGGCCGATCGTCGAGGCGGTTGTCACCCAGAAGTTCGTCAACCGGACCGACCGAGCGACCGAGGCGACGTACGTGTTCCCACTGCCGGTAGATGCCGCCGTCTCGGCGATGTCGATCGAGGCAGGCAACAAGAAGATCCACGCCGCGATCGAGCGCCGCGAACAAGCGCAGCAGCGCTACGAGGCCGCGGTGCGGGCAGGTGTGGCCGGTGCGCTGCTCGATCAAGAGCGCGCCGACGTGTTCACCCAGACCGTCGCCGCCGTTCCCGCGAAGGGCACCGTCGCCATCACGCTGCGGTTCGATACCGTCGCACGGTTCCAGGACGGCACGTGGGAGCTCGCGCTGCCGCTCGTCGTCGCCCCGCGCTACGTGCCCGGTGTCGCCACCAATCGGCCGACCACCGGCACCGGCCGCGCGCCGGATACCGATCGATCTCCCGATGCCTCGCGGATCACGCCCGGTGGATCTCCCGGGGCGGGCGGCGCGACCCTCGTCGCCCTGTCGTTCACCGACAAGATCACGGACCTGACGAGCCCGACGCACGAGCTCAAGGTCGGCGCCTCGGAGTCGACGCTCGTCGATCCGAGAACCGATCACGACGCGATCATCCGCTGGAAGACCACCGCCTCGGCGGGTGGTTGGGTCGAGTCGGCGAGTGACGGCGGCTATGCCGCGATCGTCGTCGAGGCACCTGTCGCGGTGCCCCGGCGCAGCACGCTGCGGTGGACCCTGATGCTCGATCGGTCCGCCGCGTCGCGCGGTGATGCCGAGGCGTCGGCGCGTCCTCTGGTGCGCGGCCTGTTCGCGGCGATGACGGGAAACGATCGCGTCGCCGTGACCGGCAGCGATCAGATCGCGTGGGGGCTCGGGGCGGATGTCGGGCGCGTCATCGAAGATCGCTGGAGCAGCAACGCGGGCGCGTTCGATCTGACGCGCGCACTCTCGCAGACGCGACCCGAAGGCATGCCGGTGCTGCTGATCAGCGGCGGGCTCGTCGCCGATGATCGCGCGGCGATCGCGGCGGCGGTCAAGCTCGGCGTGCCGGTGCACGTGATCGGCGTCGGACCGGCACCGGCGCGGGGCGTGCTCTCGCAGATCGCCGCGTCGACCGGTGGCACCGTCCGCTACGCGATTCCCGGCGACGATCTCGCGGCGCTCGCGAAGGCCACACTGTCGGACCTCGCCGCCGCGCCGGCACCGCTCAGCGTCACCTGGGGAACCCTGCAAGCGAGCGATGTTGTCCCCGGGACGCTACC
>JANNBP010000541.1:0-10947 GCA_031385555.1 Deltaproteobacteria bacterium
TCGATGCGCCTGATCACGGACACGTTCACGTACTGCGCGAAGCACGTACCGCAATGGAACACCGTCTCGATCAGCGGCTACCACATCCGCGAGGCCGGCTCCGACGCCGTGCAGGAGGTCGCGTTCACGCTCGCCGACGGCGTCGCGTACGTCGAAGCCGCGATCGCCGCCGGGCTCGACGTCGACGACTTCGCGCCGCGCCTGTCGTTCTTCTTCAACGTCCACAACAACTTCATGGAGGAGGTCGCGAAGTTCCGCGCGGCGCGCACGCTGTGGGCGTGGATCATGAAGGACAAGTTCGGGGCGAAGAACCCGAAGAGTCACATGTTGCGGTTCCACACCCAGACCGCCGGCGTGACGCTGCAGGCGCAGCAACCGCTCGTCAACGTGGTGCGCGTGACGCTCCAGGCGCTCGCCGCGGTGCTCGGTGGCACGCAGTCGCTGCACACCAACTCGTACGACGAGGCGCTCGGCCTGCCCACCGAGGAGGCCGCGCGGATCGCGCTGCGCACGCAGCAGGTGATCGCGAACGAGTCCGGCGTCGCCGACTTCATCGACGCGCTCGGCGGCAGCTGGGCGATCGAGAAGCTGACCGAGGAGATCGAGGCGCGCGTCGGCGCGTACTTCGCGAAGATCGATGCGCTCGGCGGCATGGTGAAGGCGATCGAGCAGGGCTTCCCGCAGAAGGAGATCGAGCGCCGCGCCTACGAGCACCAGCGTGCCGTCGAGGCGAAGCAGCGCATCGTGGTCGGCGTCAACGACTTCGTGCTCGCGGACGAGCCACCCACGCCGGTGGCGGTGGTCGATCCGCAGCTCGAGATCGATCAGGTCGCGCGCGTCCAGGCGCTGCGATCGCGGCGCAACGCGGCCGAGTACCAGCGGGCGCTCCAGGCGCTGGCCGATGCCGCGGCTGGTACGGCAAATCTGGTGGCGCCGATCGTGGGCGCCGTGAAGGCGATGGCGACGGTCGGCGAGATCGCCGACGTGCTACGCGAGCGGTTCGGCGAGTTCCATCCCGCGTAGCGACAGGTGTCGCCTGCAGGCTACGGGGCGGTGGCTGCGCCCCCAGGGTTCGCGGCGTTCAGCGAGGCACGCGAGCTGCTCGACCCGACCATGCCGTTCGAGAAGTGTCAGGCTCGTCTCAGTATCGCGAGCGACGATGCGTCGATCGCCGTGACCGCGCACTACAACCCGTCCGAGCTCGCGGTCGGCAAGACGCTGCCGTGGAGCACCAAGAACGAGCAGAACGATCCGAAGGCGTCGACGCGAAGCGCCCAGGACAGTCACGAGTACAAGGGCACGCCGGCCCGCACGATGGCGCTCGAGCTGTTGTTCGATGGCTATGAGGACGGGCGCTCGGTCGAGCCGATCATCGATCTCCTCGAGGTGCTGTCGACGGTGCGCGATCCCGAGTCACCGAACGAGGAGCTGCGCCGCCCGCACTGCTGCGTCGTGGTGTTCGGCGAGGGGCGCGACGGCACGCCGCTGCGCGCCGTGGTGAACCTGGACCTCGAGGAGGCTCGGCTACAGAGCTCCGGAGCGGGTCGAGCGGTGAGCTTCATCGCCAGGCTTGCCCGACCTACCGCCTGATCGAGGATGCAATTCCAGACACTTACAGAAATTACGCAACCCTGAGAACGCCGGTCGAAGGGCTCGCTTCACATGAGGCGATTCACCCAGAGCATCCTTCGCGACCGCAGCGGCAACTCCGGTGGCACGCAGGTCGAGCGCTCGCACCACCCGTTCTCCTCGCCGAGCGCGAAGCTCTCGATTGGCAGCGTCGACGACCCGAACCTGACGGTCGTCGCTCACTACAACCCGAGCGAGTTCGCGATCAGCAAGTCGTGTCCGTGGAACTCGAAGCAGGAGCAGAACGATCCGAAGGCACAGACGCGAAGCGAGCAGGACAGCCACGAGTACAAAGGCACGCCGTCGCGCACGATGTCACTCGAGCTACTGTTCGACAACTACGAGACCGGCAAGTCGGTGAAGCCGATCATCGACCTCGTCGAGGAGCTCTCGACCGTTCGCGACCCCGAATCGACCGAGTCGGAGATGCGCCGGCCGCACTACTGCGTGGTTGCCTGGGGCAACGGCATCAGCGTCCGGTGCATCATCCAGTCGGTCAACGTTCGCTTCACGATGTTCGCAGCCGATGGCACGCCGCTTCGTGCGCAGGTGAACCTCGAACTCCAGGAAGCCAACCTCAAGTCGACGCTACCCAAGCCCCTGCCGAAGATGCCTGAGAAGCAGCTACTTGGTGGGTACAGCGAGTTTCGCCGCTGAGGGCTTTTTTACGGGCGCCTTCCACAGCTTCACGCCATCGACGCCGCTCGGCTTGGTCTGCACACGCTCCGTCGGATACGCCGCGTCAGGCGGCGCCGCGAGGTCGGTGAAGATCAGCAGCACCAGCACGACGAACAACACGATCCCGGCGAGCCCGACCTTGAGCCACCGAAACTTCGCGTCCGGGTTCTTATTGCGCGCGATGATCCGATCGAGTCGGCCCTTTTCCTCGCCCTGCTCCGCCTGATTGACCTCTTTGGTCTCGGCCTTGGGCGCGGGTGCAGGCTTCTTCGCCTTCCGGAAGCTCGCCTTCGGATGCTTGTTCCGTTCGACGATGTCATCGAGCCGACCCACGGTGCGCTCAGTCTAGCGCGCTCGAGGCCGTGGGTTGGCCGATATCACCTGACCGAATGAGGCCCCTTTCGAGCCCGACGGTCGCACGTCAGATCGTCTTGGGCTCGACGACGGGCTTCTCCTCGAGCTTCTTCTCCTCGACCTTCGGCGCGTCGGTCTCCGGCTCCTCGACTTCGATCGTGAGGTCTTCGACCATCGGCTCGACATCGTCATGGTGCGGCTCGAGATCGATCTCGGGGTCACCGTGGTGCTTGGCATCGAGGTCCTCGTCGATCGTCGGCATTGGCTCGGAGGTCTCGAAGCTGGGCTCCTTCACCTTCGTGTCGGTCCGCGCAACCCTCACCGTGTCGACACCATCGAGGCGCTTGCGGCTCTCCTTCGCAGCCACGGACCCGAGCTTCGCGCCGCTGTCGAACGCGTCGCGCGCGTCGTCGAGCTGGTCGAGCTGCTCGTAGGCGCTGCCGAGGTTGTTCCACATATAGGCAAGGGCGCCGTTGTGGCTCGTCGCCTCGACCAGCGCGTTGACCGCCTCCGCATAGTTCTTCTCCGTCAGGTAGACGAGGCCGAGGTTGTTCCACGCCCACACGTTGTCCTTGTCGAGCTCGGTGGCCTGGCGGAACGCGAGCTCGGCGCCGTCGTAGTCGTGGCGCAGCAGCTCCGCGCGCCCGAGCGTGTTGTAGGCCTGGCTCGATTCGGGCGCGAGCTTGACCGCCTTCTTCGCGTGCCGGATCGCGAGCGCACGCTCCGCCTTGTCGATGTACGAGCGCGCGAGCTCGACGTGCGGCGCTGCCGCCTTGCGGTCGAGCTTGGCCGCCGCCTCGAACAGCTCGCGCGCACGCGCGTGATCCTTGCTCGCGGCGAGCTCCTTGCCGAGCTTCATGCACTCGGCGAACGTACCCGGGATCCAGTGCTCGACGGGTGGCAGCTCCTTCGAGGCCTTGTTCTCGACGACGAGCTTCTTGTTGTCGTTGGCGACACCACTGCCGAAGCCGGGTGAGACGGAGACCGTGGCGTCGTGCGGGACGGCGATCTCGATCTTGTTCGGCGTGGTCGTGGCGTCGTCACCACAGGCAGCGAGGAGGAGAGCAATAACGATGCTGAAACGCTTCATGGCAGAACCTCGATCCATCCGGCAAACCGCCGGGTTTCTGCCTAGATGCCTTCAGCATCGGATGTGCCATGCGCGCTCCCGAGGCGTTGCGCCAGCTTGTGAGCGCATGTGGGTTCGCGGACACGTCAGCCGTTCGCTGGAACGCCACGCGCCAAGGAAGAGGCAGTTCTACCCGGCGCTCAGAGACCCGCGTGGGCCTTGACGTGGACGACCGCGTCGAGACGACCCTGCGGCACTGACTGACCCTGCGTGATCACGATCGTCGAGCCGACGATGATGTTGAACGGGGTCTTGAACGTGCTCATCGCGGCGACCAGATCCGCCTTGCCCGTCGCGGTGAACGCGAGTTGCTGCGGCCCATCGGTGACCTCGCCCGGCGCGACGCCACCGATCGTTCCGATCGGCTTCGCATCGGGCGAATTCGGATCCATCACCGACATCGGTGCGACGAACACCGTGAGTGGCGGCACGTCGGTGGTGAGCGTGTTCGAGGTGACTTCCCAGGTCACGCTGTCGATCGTCACCTTGATCACCGGCTCGTCGTTGATCTGCTGGAGCTCCGGCTTCTCGGCGAGCAAGTCGACGTTCTGGAAGAGCGACACGGCGAGCGCCAGATCGCAGGTCTGGCTGGTCGTGTTGCACTCGCCGTCACAGTTCATCGGGCAGGCGGCCTGCGCGGCCGTCGAGCAGATGCCCGGGTTGCCGGCGCAGCTCTGCGAGAGTAGCGGTTGCGCTTCCGCATCCGTGATCTCGTAGCTGTCGGCATCGACGCTGAAGTTCTTGTCGGGAAGCGTCAGGTCGAAGTTGGTGACGTCCGAGCTGATCAAACCGCAGCCGGAGGTGGAGATGAGAGTCGCGAGAACTGCGGCCCCCGTCGCGATAGCAAAAATCTTCATAGGCTTTAGGACCTCTCTACGGACGAGGCTCGGCCAGCATAGCACCGGCTGTACGCCCGGCTTCATCTTCTGCGACGACCACACGTGACGACGACTACACCTACACGTCGAGGAGGCGCTCGGCGGCCGACCACGGATCGTCTCGGCGTTCGACCAAGCTCTTCGCGATCTCCGTGAGGCCGCCTCGCGCGGCCGCTGCACGCGCCGCTCGATCCGCGAGCAGGCCGCGCACGAGCTCGTTGAGGTGAGAAGTCGCACGCGCGATGGCACGCGCCTCGGCACTCGGACCGCTCCACGCTCGTTCGCGATGGCGCTCGATGGCCGCGCCGAGCTCCACGATCCCCGAGCCCTCGGTCAACCCCTTCGTCGCGATCGTGCGCACGATCTCGACCTCCTTGCGTTCGCCGTGGGCGCGCAGGTCGAGCATGTTGAGGAGGTCGCGCTCGGTGCGATCCGCGCCTTCGCGATCCGACTTGTTGACGACCAGCACGTCGGCGATCTCGAGCAGCCCGGCCTTGATCGCCTGGATGTCGTCGCCGAGCCCCGGCACCGTGACCACCACGGTCGTGTGCGCGGCCTTCATCACCTCGACCTCGTCCTGGCCGACGCCGACGGTCTCGATCAGGATGCGCTGGTAGCCCATCGCGTCGAGGACGTGGGCGACGTCGAACGCCGAGCGTGACAGCCCGCCGAGGTGACCACGCGTGGCGAGGCTACGGATGAACACGTCGGGATCGAGTGCGTGCCGCTGCATGCGGATGCGATCACCGAGGATCGCGCCACCGGAGAATGGTGACGTGGGGTCGATGCACACCACGCCGACGCGTTCGCCCTGCGCGCGGTAGTGCGTGATCAACGCGTCGACGACGGTCGACTTGCCGGCCCCCGGGTTGCCGGTGACGCCGACGATGTAGCCCTTGCCGGTGTGCGGGTAGAGCGCCTTGAGTGCCGCGTGGGCGCCGTCGCGGCGATCGTCGATGTCGCGCATCAGCCGCGCGGCGGGGCGGATGTCACCGCGGAGGATGGCGTCGATGTCCGTCATTTCTTGAATCGCTGCTCCGGTCCGGCGGGCGTGTAGATCTGTACCGCTTTGAAGTCGCTCGACGCGGTGAACGCGTGCTTCGTGTTCGGCGGGATCTGGACCGTCGATGTCGGCGTGATCGCGAGGTCGACGCCGTTGACCGTCAGCGTGCCGGTGCCGGCGAGCACGTAGAGCACCTCGGTCTCGTTCGCGTGGACGTGCTCCGGGACCTTCGCGTTGCCGGGCATCGCGAGGATCGTCGAGGCGAGCTGCTTGTCCCTGATCGTCGCCGGCTCGGCGAAGATCGTGGCGAGCCCGCGGTTCGGTAGATCGAACGCCTTCGCCGTCGCGGCCGGCAGGATCATCGGACCGGCGAAGCCACTCTTGATCGCACTCAGCTCGCGCGTCGGCAACGCCCCCACGCGCGCCGAGCCTTCGCGACCGCCGGGCACCATCGCGATCGCGGCGTGCAGGTCGCCGTCGGCGATCACGTTGCGGACGCCGGCCGCGGGCACGTACATCATGTCGCCGGCCTTGACCGTTCGCTTGGTCGTCCCGGCTTCGACGTTGGCGGGGCCGTGGAAGTACCAGAGCTCGGCGCGCTCGGCGACGCGCGGTCCGGTCGAGCCGCCGGCCTGGATCGCGATCTCGACCAGCGAGACGCTCCCGTTGCCGGTGTTGTTCTCGTCGAGCAGCACCTGGACGGCGAGCTTGCCCTGCCCGGCCCACGGAGCGAGGGAGCGATCGATCACGTTCTGGCCGTCGGGCGCGCGGAACTTGAACGGCAACTGGATTGTCTGGCCGTACAGGGGCGGCGCCCACGGGTACTTCTCGAGCAGCGCGGTCACGCACACCGCGAGCTTCTTGGTGCGGGTGGTGTCGCGCGTCAGTGTGACCTTCGCGTGGCCGGCCTCGATCTCGATCAGCGCCGCGATCTCGCCCTCGATGTCGAACCGCTCGACCGCTGCCGCGGCCCAGCAGAGCTGCGACGCCTCGTCGAGCTCGTTCATCGCCTTCTGGATCGCGGCGAGCTGCTCTTCCTGGGAGGCGGCGTCGGGCACGTGCGCGACCGCATCACGCGGCGCGACGACCGAGCCACCACCCGGCGGCACCGGTGCGCTCGGCCCTGGACACGCCCCGAGCAGCCAGAGCAGCGCCGGCGTGAGCCACTTCATCAGGCGACCTTGGGACGCAGATACGACTCGACCCAGTCGATGATCTCGTTCGTGCTCGCACCCGGCGTGAAGATCTTCGCGACGCCCATCTGCGCGAGCTTCGGCAGATCATCCTTGGGCACGATGCCGCCGCCGAACACCACGACGTCGGTGACGCCGCGTGCCTTGAGCGCATCGATCACCGCCGGGAACAGCGTCATGTGCGCGCCCGACATGATCGAGAGGCCGACGGCATCGACGGATTCCTGAACGACCGCGGCGGCGATCATCTCGGGGGTCTGGTGAAGGCCGGTGTAGACCACCTCGTAGCCCGCATCGGCGAGCGCGCGAGCGACCACCTTCGCGCCACGATCGTGGCCGTCGAGACCTGGTTTGGCGACGAGGATGCGGAGCTTGCGGTCGGACACGGCCCGAACGTATCAAATCCCCGCACGCAATAGATTTCGGGCGATCACGATCCGCTGGATCTCGGAGGTGCCCTCGTAGATCCGGGTCACGCGGACGTCGCGCAGCGCGCGCTCGACGGGGAAGTCGCGGACGTAGCCGTAGCCGCCGTGGACTTGTAGCGCGATGTCACAGATCTTCCAGGCGTGTTCGGTGGCGAACAGCTTCGCCATCGCCGCGTGCTGGGAGAAATTCTGCCCCTGCTGCTTCGAGTACGCCGCGCGCAGCGTCATCAACCTCGCCGCGTCGAGCCAGGTCGCGGCGTCGGCGAGCATGAAGCCGACCGCCTGGTGCTTGATGATCGGCTCTCCGAAGGTCTTGCGCTCGCCGGCATATCTGACCGCCGCTTCGAGCGCACCACGCGCGATGCCGAGCGCTTGCGACGCGATGCCGATCCGCCCGCCATCGAGCGCCATCATCGCGAGCGCGAAGCCGCGCCCGACGCCACCGAGCACCGCGTCGTCGCCGACCTCGACACCCTCGAGCACGAGCTGCGCCGTGGTCGAGCCGTGCAACCCGAGCTTGTCCTCGAGTCGCGCCGCCGACAGGCCCTTCGCGCCACCTGGAACCAGGAACGCCGTGATGCCCTTGTGACCCGCGGCCGGGTCGGTGGCCGCCCAGACGACCAGCACGCCCGCGCGATCGCCGCTGGTGATCCATTGCTTGCTGCCGTCGATCCTCCAGCCCGTGGCCGTCTTGACCGCCAGCGTTCGCAACGATGCCGGATCGCTGCCGGCCTCGGGCTCCGAGAGGGCGAACGCACCGGCGACCAGCGAGCCATCCGCGAGGCCCGGGATCCACGTGCGATGCTGCTCCGGCGAGCCCTGCTTCCAGATCAGCTCCGCCACCATGTTGGTGACCGAGACGGCGACGGCGACGGCCGCATCACCGCGCGCGAGCTCCTCCATCGCGAGCGAATACGCGACGATGCCGGCGCCCGCCCCGCCGAGCTCCTCGGGCAGGGCGATCGCGAGCAGGCCGAGGTTTGCCAGCTCCACGAGCTCGGCGGCAGGAAACTGTCCGCTGACGTCGCGGGCGGCAGCACGTGGCAACAGCAGGCGATCCGCGACTTCGCGTGCCGTGCGCTGCACCAGCAGCTGCTCCTCGGTCAAGGCGAAGTCCATCGACGAGCTTTCTAGCATGCACAGCTTGGTGAAAGCTGGACGCCAAAGGTCGACCGCCTCGCCGGATCCTCGACGTCGCCCCGGTCTAACCACTCGACCTCTGCCTCGGACTGCCTTGGCTCACCACGTGAATCGTGCGCGAGCCATGAAGGCAGTGTCCCTCGCAGTGCTCGCAGCCCTCGGCGCGTGCGCCCCCGACGATGTCGCGTTCGATCCGGCACGGTGTGATGCGCCGCGGACCTACCAGATCGACCAGGTCAAGCTGCCCGGCAACAGCAGCGACCTGAGCGCGCTCGCGCTCGATCTGGATGGCAATGGTCTGCGCGATAATGCGCTCGGCCAGACCAGCGCCACGCTGATCCGGATGTTCGAGAAGGTCCCGCTCGATCTCGATGCACGCGCCGCGGACCACCTCGCGACCGATACCGCGTGGCGGATCTCGATCGCGGACTGTGGTGGTGACACGCGCGCGCTCGCGATCGGCCACGACCTCCTCGATACCGAGGGAACCCTGGTCGACGGGCGGATCGAAGCGACCGGCTCCTCCGGGTTCGTACCGCTGGTCGCGCTGTTCGATGGCACCGGGGAGGCATCATCGCTGATGGCTCTCACCGAGCAGACCGCGGTGAGTGCCAGCGAGGACGGCGACGAGCTGACCGCCACCATTGGCTTCGCGATCTCCGGCGCGCTCGCGAGCCCGCTGGTGGTCCACGGAATGACGCCGTTCCTCGATCAGCATCTCGACACCGGTCGCGCCGAGGTCGACACGAACGGCGACGGCACGCTCACCGAGGTCGAGGTCGCGAACAATTCGTTCACCCGGTCCCTGCTCGGCACCGACCTGGTGGTCGACCAGATCGAGGCCATCTCGCTCGGCATCCGCATTCACGGCCGCCGGCAGTGAATCGGGCCCGAGGCGGTTGCTCGCGACCCCGAGCTGGCTTCTGATGATCCCGTGTCGATCGCCGCGAACCTCGCTCCCCGTTCGAAGCGCCTGAGCCTGCGGCTCGCCGACCTCGGCGTGGCGATTCCGCCGCGCGTCACGATGTTCCTCGACGGGCCCGAGGTCGCCGCCCTCGACGGGGCGCTCGCGTGGGGCATCGCGGAGATCGACTCCGACTCGAAGCTCAAGCTCAGGTGGGCGTCGGGGCGATTGCCCGACCTGCTCGACGTCGCGGTCGAGAGCGGCCACGCCGAGCCCACGCGCTACCTCCCGATCGCCACGATCGGCACCACGCACATGTTCGCGGTCGACACCGCGGATCCGCAGCTCGCCGTCTACACCTGGGAGGCCGACGCGGGCTTCAAGAAGTGGGCGGACGACTTCGACTCGTTCACCCGGAAGCTGCGCAAGCGCGGCGAGAAGAGCCCGTCGGAGAAGCTCGAGACCGCACTCGAGACGGCGCGCGAACACGACCAAACCGCAAACCACGCCGGCATCCTCGCGGTGCTGACCCCGGCGATCGCGGGCTTCCCCACCTCGCTCGGCGACAACGACGACGGCCGCGACGAGCTGGGCGAGGCCTACCTCCTGCTCGGCAACGCGTGGCGGGCGAAGGATCTCGCGAAGGCCCGCGCCTGCTACGCGACCGGGTTCGAGCTCGGCAACGACCACGCCGGGCTCCACCAGTGCAGTCTCCTGCTCGCCGCCGGCGACTACGAACAGCTCGTCACCGTGGCCGAGAAGCAGGCCACCCGGATCTATCGAGGGGGCGACGAACGCAACTGGTTCGAGGCGCACACCTACCTCGGCCGCGGCTACCTGTTGACGGACCGGCCACGCCTCGCCACGCGGACGTATCACCAGATCTCGTCGCTCGCCGAGGATCATCCCGACTACATCCGGGACGCGGTCGCCGAGCTCCGCGAGCTTCGCAACCACTCGAAGTCCGATCGCGACACCATCGAAGCGATCCTCGGCTGGCTCGACGTTCCTCCTCCCACCCTCCCGACCGAGCAGCTCGCCGCGCTACGTGCGTGGTGGCCCGCGTTGCCGGAAGCCGTTCGCAGCGCGATCACCGAGAACCTCACGCTCGCCGACGAAGCGCATCCCACCGACGACGAGCTCGCACGGATCTCCCGGATCACCGAGCTGACGGTGACCGAGGCGTCGCTCACCGACGTCTCGTGGGTGACGCAGCTCGACCGGCTGAACGATCTCGATCTCACCGAGAACGAGCTCAACGACCTGTCGCCGATCGCCCGGCTGCCCGTGCTGACGCGGCTCGACCTGTCGAACAACACGATCACCACGCTGCGCGGGCTCGCGGCGTGCACGCGCCTCGAGCGCCTCGTCGTCGACGAGAACCCGCTCAACGGCCTCGAGGGGCTCGAGGGGATGCACGCCCTCGAGGAGTTTCACGCGTGCTCGGCCGGGATCGAGTCCGTCGAGCCGCTGCGCGGCCTGCGCAACCTCGCCGAGGTCACCGTCTACGAGAACAGGATCGCCGACATCTCGCCGCTCGCCGAGTGCCCGCGGCTCAAGGAGCTGTCCTGCTTCACGAACCCGATCACCAGCGGGCTCGCGGCGCTCGCG
>JANNBP010000573.1:0-8267 GCA_031385555.1 Deltaproteobacteria bacterium
CCCCCACCTCCCTTGGGCGGGGCGGGCCGGCCCGACCTCCCTATGGCCGATCGGTGTGGTGTTACGCCGCGAGCAGCCCCGCAGGTCCGAACAACTCCCCTCGCCACTCGGCGAGGAGCGCGCTGCAATCGCGGTCGCTCGGGTGAAAGCTCGGGCGGAAGTACGAGACGTACGCGGGGACCATCCGCACGAACAGCGCGGGCGAGATCCACAGGCGGGTCAGGCCGCGCGCCCACGTCCACGGCTTCCACAGGATGCCTCGTCGCGCCATCAGCCGCGCGTGGACGATCACCTGGACGGCGAAGAACACGATCGTCGTCAGGATCATGATCGCGGAGCGGCGAGCGTAGAGAGAAATCGCCCCACCGCCGGCGGCCTGGTAGACATCGAACGCGACCGACTTGTGCTCGACCTCCTCGAGCGCGTGCCACATCCACAGGGCGCGCACGCACGGATCGAGCTCGTCGCGGAGCTCCGGCCGGCGCAGCAGCTGCTCGGCGAGCGTCGCGGTGAAGTGCTCGAGGGCGGTGGTCACGGCGAGCTGCGACGTCGGCGGCAGCACGCGCCTCACGAGCTCGAGGAACTTCCTGAGCCGCGCCTCGATCGCCGGTGCTTCGGTATGGCCATGCGCGAGCAGCAGCTCGTTGAACGCGCGGTGTGCCTTCCCATGCATCGCTTCCTGGCCGATGAAGCCGACGACCTCGCGCGCGAGCTCGGGATCCGTGATCGCCTCGCGATGCTGTTTGACGGCCTGCACGAAGAACGTCTCGCCCTCCGGAAACAGCAGTGACAGCGCGCCGAGGAACGTGGTCATGAACGGATCGCCGCCACACCAGTCGCGTGGGATGGTCTGCGGATCGAAGGTCAGGTCGACGTCGCGCCGTGGGATGTCCATGGCTCGATGGTGGGTCGGCGCTCGAGATTGCTGTAGGTCAGCCCGTGCCGAGTCGTTATCATTTGGGGCCACGCGTGTACGACCTGCCCGGCGCCAACATCCGTGATCTCGTGGCCTTGTGCGGCCGCTGGAAGGTCACGCCCGAGGCGGTCCTCGTCGGGTTGCCGATCACGTACGAGGCGCTCGCCGATCCGCGAACGCGCGTGCCGATCCAGGTCTGCGAGGCGATCGTCGCGCGGGCACACGACCTCACGAAGGAGCCTGCACTCGCGTTCCAGCTCGGCTTCGAGATGAAGGTGTCGTCGCACGGCTTCCTCGGCTTCGCGGCGATGACGGCGAGCACGGTGCGCGAGGCGATCGAGCTGGCGTGCCGCTTCGCGAGCACGCGGACGAGTGCGATCGGGCTCGCGCTGTTCGTCGAGGGCGACACGGCATCGATCGTGATCGAGGAGCGCGCGCCGCTCGATGGTGTTCGCGAGCTCGCGGTGGTCGCGCTGATCGTCGGGTTCTGGCAGCTCGGCCGGCAGCTCACCAACACGATGCTCGACGGGACAGGCGACTGCGCGTTCCCCGCGCCGGCGTGGGCGAGCACGCTGCCGCTCGCCGGTCGCCTGCGGTTCGGGCAGCCGGTGCACCGCATGGTGTTCTCGGCGGACCTCCTCGCGCTACCGCTCGGCACCGCGGATCCGGTCGCCACCGAGCTCGCGAAGCAGCAGTGCGAGCAGGAGCTCGCGGCCCTCGACGAGGGGTTATCGGGACGGATCCGGGGACAGCTCGCGGCGCGTCCCGAGCTCGCGCTCGAGGACATCGCGAAGCGGATCCACGTCTCGCCGCGCACGCTCAAGCGCCGCCTCGCGGAAGAAGCCACGACCTTCTCGGCGATCCGCGACGAGGTGCGTCGCCAGCGCGCACTCCTCCTGCTCGGCGATCGCCGCCTCACCATCGGCGAGATCGCCACCCGGCTCGGTTACACCGAGCTGCCGAACTTCACGCGCGCGTTTCGTAAGTGGACCGGCGTCACACCGGCCGCGTATCGCAGTTCGAAGTAGAGTCCGGGGATGCCACGCATCACCGTCGACCGCGGCCCGATCACGACCCTCTGGCTCGATCGCGCCGACAAGCGCAACGCGATGGATGCGGACCTCATGAAGGAGCTCGGCGCGGCGTTCGACGACGTCGGCGCGGATCGCGCCGTGCGCGTGGTGGTGGTGCGCGGTCGCGGCTCGGTGTTCTCGAGCGGCATCGATCACTCGCTGCTGACGCAGGTGTTCGGCGCGACGCAGCACTCGCCCTTCCTGCATCTCCATCACCAGCTCCAGGACACGTTTCATCGGATGAGCAGGCTGCACCAACCGATCATCGCGGCGCTGCATGGCGTCTGCGCGGGCATGGCGCTCGAGCTCGTCCTCGCGGCGGATATCCGGATCGCGAGCAGCGAGTGCGTGCTCGGGCTGCCCGAGATCGCGTTCGGCCTGGTCCCCGATGTCGGCGGGACCACGCGGTTGATCCGCGCCGTCGGCGAGCCGCGCGCACGCGAGCTGATCCTGACAGGGCGGTTCCTCAAGGCCGCGACGGCCGAGCGCTACGGGATGATCCACGAGGTCACGGACTCGCTCGACCAGCGCGTCGCCGCCCTCGCCGAGCAACTCGCCCAGCACTCGAGCACGGCGCTCGGGCTCGCGAAGACGCTGTGCCTCGCCTCCGCCGACGCCGACGCGGCGACCAGCTTCCGCCTCGAGGGTGTCGTGCAGCAGGCGCTGCTCGGGCAGCCCGATCTGATGACGCGGTTCCCGCAGGCACTCGCGTTCATCAAGCACCAGGTCGCGAATGCCACCTGAGCTCACGCCCTACGAGCAGCTCGGCGGCCGCGAGGCCGTGAGCGCGCTCGCGCAGCGGTTCTACGACATCATGGACGAGCGCGAGCCTGCCCTCGCGAAGCTCCATCCGATGACCGACGGCAAGATCGCGCGCGAGCCTCGCGATCGCTTCGCGCTGTTCCTCGTCGGCTGGCTGGGTGGACCCGACGACTACGTCGAGCGCCACGGCCATCCCCGGCTGCGCATGCGCCACGGACGCGTCGCCGTGACCCTCGCGATGCGCGATGCCTGGTTGCGCTGCATGCAGGCCGCGATGGACGACAACCAGATCACGGGGCCGATCCGCGAGTTCCTCGACGGACGCTTCGCCGAGGTCGCGGACTTCATGCGCAACGTGGAAGGCTGATGCACTTCACGGCCGACTACGTAGAGAGCGTGGTGTTGAAGGACGGCTCGAAGGTGCGGCTGCGCTTGCTAACGCCCGAGGACAAGCCGCTCCTGTCCGCCGGCTTCGCGAAGCTGTCGCCGAAGTCGCGCTATGCGAGGTTCCTCGGTCCGAAGACCTCGCTCGAAGATCACGAGCTGCGTTACCTCACCGAGGTCGATCAGCAGGATCACTTCGCGCTCGGCGTGATCCCCGAGGAGGGCGAGCCGATCGGTCTCGGCATCGCGCGCTTCATCCGGCTCCCCGACGGCACGAGTGCGGAAGCTGCGATCGTCGTCTCCGACGAGATGCAGGGACGCGGCCTCGGTCGACTGTTGCTGCTGCGGTTGTGCGCGGCCGCCGCCGAGCGCGGCGTCGAACGCTTCCGCTGCGAGGTGCTCGGCTCCAACACCGCCATGACGGCATTGCTCTCCCAGATCTCGCCGGAGCGCACGATCGAGGTCGAGGGAGGGGTGATGACGATCGATCTGCCGCTGCCGAACGTCACGCCGTCCGAGCCTCCGGTCGAGAATTCGAAGGGCAGCGTGTTCGAGATGCTGCGCGCGGCGGCGCAGGACCTCGTCGAATGGACCGAGTCGATTCGCCGGCTGTGGTGGGGCTAGAACTGCTGACCGGCGCCGATCGACGCGCCGATCACGATCTCGCCGGACTTGCCGACGAGCGCGGTCTCGACAAACAGGAACACGTCGGACTCGGGAGTCTTCTTCGGGGAGCACCAACTTCACAGCCGCACGACCTTCCAGAGACCGGTCGCGCGCACGAATCGACCACGCGATCGGTGCGCCCGGTCGATCGACGCGGGCGCAACTCCGTGCGATCTCGTTCCTCGAGCCTGGCACTCGTGTTGCTGTTCCTCACGACATGACCAAGCGTTTGCCGGCCAAGCTCACGATGCGCCCCCTCCACACCACCGACCTCCCGCAGGTGCAGGGCGGCAAGGACAAGAAGAAGGAGGAGTTCCTCAAGATCGAGCTGGAGAGCGTGCTGATCAGCTAGATCCGCGGTCGCGGGATGCGATAGAGGCCCAGCTTGTTGACGAGCGTGGTGCGCGAGATGCCGAGCTGCTTGGCCGCGCGCGTCTGATTGCCGACGCAGGCTTCGAGCGCGGCGATCACCCGTTCGCGGTCCTCGCGCTGCTCTGCCGTCAGGAACGACAGATCGACAGTGTCGTCGGCAACGTGCGCTTCGACGCCGGGGCTTGGTGTTCGCGGCGGCTCCGCCTGCGGTGAGAACGCGAGGTGGCGCGGCGACAGCTCGCCGCCCGACGCGAGCAACACGGCGCGATCGATCACCGCCTTGAGCTCGCGCACGTTGCCCGGCCACGAGTGTGCTTCGAGCGCCGCGATCAGCGCTGGCGACGCATGGACCGGGCGACCGGTTCGCTTGCCTGCGTCCTCGAGGAACCCGAGGGCGAGCGGTGCGATCTTGCCGGGGCGCTCGCGCAGCGGGGGGATCTTGAGGCTGACACCGTCGAGCCGGAAGTAGAGATCGTGACGGAACCGCCCGGCCGAGACCTCCTGCGGCAGATCGCGGTTGGTCGCGGCGATGAAGCGCACGTCGATCTGCACCGGCCTCGTCGAGCCGAGCCGCAGGATCTCGCGAGCCTCGACGGCGCGCAGCAGCTTCGCCTGGACCGAGAGAGGCAGCTCGCCGACCTCGTCGAGGAACACCGAACCACCACCCGCGGCCTCGAGCAAGCCGGCGCGGGCGGTGACCGCACCCGTGAACGCACCCTTGTCGTGACCGAACAGCTCGCTCTCGAGCAGGGACTCGCTGAGCGCCGCGCAGTTGATCCGCATCAGCGGCCCCTTGCGCCCCGACAGCTCGTGCAGCGTGGTCGACAAGACCTCCTTGCCGACGCCGGTCTCGCCGAGGACGAGGACGCTGGCTCCGCTCGCGGCGATCTCGCGGATCAGCGAGGACACGCCGGTCAGCGTCGGGTCCTCGATCGTCAGGCGATCCGCTCCGCCGGTGTCGACCGCCGGCGCCTTGCTGGCGATCGTCATGAACGAGAACGGACCGATGTGGAACGTGTCGCCGGTCTGCATCGCGGTGGGCTAACCGCCGGTGAGGAGCCGGGAGCCGTGGCGGGTCCCGTTGGTCGAGCCGAGGTCCTGAACGGTCAGCGGCCGCAGCGTCAGCCGGGCGTGGCGGCGGGACAGGGCCGCGTGGTCGATCACCAGGTCGCACTCGGGAGCGCGGCCGATCACGGTCTCCGGCTTGGTCAATTTGTGTGTGATCAGCTGACCGGGGCCGGCGACGAGGAGCGTGTCGGCAGGACCACCTGCGACATGCCCCACCTCGATGGTGGTCTGCTGATTCCCCACGTTTCCCACGATAGTCCAGTTTGACGGACGGGTGCGCGGCCGGTTGACCAGTCAAATTGACCGGACAGTTCGGCCGGCCGCCTGGGGTGATCATCGACGAAGCGCTGGTATCCGCCTCCGGATTCTTACGAGCCGTGGCGCGCCTCGTGCTACCTGTGGTGACGATGCTCAAGCGCCTACCTCCCAAGAAGCTGCAGTTCTCGCCGACCACGGTCCGGATCCTGTCGGAGTCCGAGCAGAAGCTGGTGGCCGGCGGCATCAGCGCTGGCTGTAGCGAGGTGGAGTGTCCGATGAGCGGACGCACGTGCAGCAAGAATCCGGGCTGCCCGTAACCACTTCGAAGAACGCCGCGAACAACAACCACGGAGATCACATGCTCAAGCGCCTACCACCCAAGAAGCTGCAGCTCACCTCGACCACGATCCGGATCATGACGGAGGACGAGCAGAAGCAAGTCGCCGGCGGCATCAGCGCCGCGTTGTGCACCGAAGGTCCGATGGGTTGTGCGAGCGGCCGCCTCTGCAGCAAGAACCCCGGCTGCTTCTAGTCAGCCCGCGGTGGCGTGCTCCTTGCTGACCTTGTCGGCATGCTCAAACGTCCACCGCCCAAGAAGCTCCAGCTCTCGACCCTCACGATCCGGTTCCTCTCGGAGGCCGAGCAGAAGCAGGTGGCGGGCGGTCTCAGCGCCGCTTGTGAGCCCCGCACACAGAGCAAGTGGCCCGGCTGTCCCTAGTCCCCTGGGTCGATCCTTCAACCAGGCGGGTGTAGGGCCGCACCGACGATCAGTCGGTCGGCCTCGCGCCGAAGGCACCGCCACAGAAGGCGGGCCTGAAGCAGGAGCTGTCGGCTGCGCGTGCGCTGACCATCGCACTGCCGGCAGGATGTCGGGAGGTGGATTCCGTCGAGGCTCGCCGCGCTCGCGCAGCACCGGCCGGGGGTCGGAGGTCAACAAGGCCGCGAATCGCCGGATCGAGATCGCGCTGTATCCGAAAACCATCGTGAAGAAGTAGGCCGCGCGCGAAGTCTCGATCTCGGGAGTGTCCACTAGAGTGGACACTCCGCTTGTCGACATGTGACGGGGACGTGAAATCGTCGAGGGCTGTCGATCTCGTGCACGTTTCTGCTTGTCGAAGGGGGGGGGGGATTCGGTTACGACAACTCGCGACTGCAGAAACGAAGGCCGCTGGGGAGCGGCCGAATGGTCGTGATGTGGAGCTGCGCGTTTCGCGTCTGGGCTGCCGGCTGAACCAGGGAGAAGGGGAGAACAACATTGCGAACGATCCAGATCTTGTGTTGCGTCGCTGTCGCCATCATCGGACTCGCGCGTGCGTCGTGGGGCGATGGCGAGGGGGAGGCTCTCGAAACGATCGGTGACCCGGTGGACGACACGACAGAGCCGATCACCGGCCAGCCGGTCGTGCCGAATCCCGGCTCCGAGCAGCCGATGCGCGATCCATTCACGCCATACGAGATCGGCGATGTGAAGGACGCGTGGCGAATCGACGACCTTACCCCTGACGAGCAGGACGTCGCGTTGCGCGGAGTCGACGGCAATCCGCAGCGCGTCCAGGACGCGTACGCGGCTGCTGCGAGAGGCCTCGCGGAGCGGGCTCGTGGCAAGAGCGCTGCAGGCAGTCTCCAGTTCGATCAGCTGGCGACACTCGGGGTCGTGCCATGAAGGCCGCGATGATCTTCGTGCTCGCGAGCTGCACATCGTCGGCTCCCTCGCTCGATCCCGCGAAGCTCGACAAGCTCGACTTCGGCGTCCCCTCCGGGTGGACCTCGCGCGACCTGTCGCTGCAACACCTCGTCGTCGAATGGCGACCGGTCGGTGACAACGAACGCAAGGAGTCGCTGGTGATCTCCCGGGTCGACAACCCGGCGTACACCGCTGAGAAGTCTCGCCCGCATCTCAAGCGCGAGCTCGTCGCGGCCAACCACGAGTTGCCGGGTGCGGCGTTCGGTGTGCCCCGGGCATTCGTCACGCGATCCGGCCTGTTCGGCCTCCGCGTCGACGGCAGCTTCACACCGCCTGCGCAGACGGCCACCTATCACCGTACTCACGCGATCTTCGTCGAAGGTACCGCGCTGGTGCACGTCCTTTACACCGCCCGCGATCCCGATCGCGACTCACTCGAAGCTGTCCTCGATGGCTTCCGGCCGGGAGCATGACCATGCGCTTCCTAATCCCCACCATCCTGTTGGTGTGCGCCGTCTCGCGCCAGGTAAGTGCCTCAGAAGTATGCGGAAACTCGCTAGACGACGACGGTGATAACGTCGCAGACGAAGGATGCCTTGTCGTCGGGCAGTGCGAGAGCCCGCTGTCCTGCGGCGAGACTGGCATGATCAGCCCGAGCACCGGAAGCCTGCGCTACGCGCTCGGCGCCGACGTGTCGCCCGGGGTCCCTTGGGGGCCCGGCATCGGGTTTCGCCGCTTCTATGTCTCGCAGTTCGCGCCCGGCGCAGCACCCGCCTACAAGACAGCGCTCGGCCCGCGCTGGGGGCATACGTACGCGACGTGGATCGACGTCGTCACCGGCGGTCCGACCCGGGTCATGTGGCACTCGACGAAGGGCCAGGACGTGCTGCTCGAGAAGACGTCCTCGGACGCGACCTGGGACTACTTCACGCCGACGCCCGGCCATCACTTCAAGGAATTCAAGCGGCGGCTCGCGTCGCCGAACGAGTACGAGCTCAAGATGCTCGACGGCGCGAGCATGCAGTACGACAGCGCCGGCCGCCTCAAGCTGATCCGCGACAGCCTCGCGACCCCGAACGTGGTG